>CAJXMF010000004.1 GCA_913056195.1 uncultured Methylococcaceae bacterium
GCCTGATAAATCAACAGCCTATGCCCACAGAAGAATTTACGCTGAGTAGTTACCATCTAAGAAACATAAATAAAAATGGGGAAGACTCAGGTCTGTTGAGAGGCTATTTTCCTTAACGTCTTCACCCTTTTTTCGGCACCAACTTCACCTCCTAACCGAAACCCCATAACCAAGGTATCTTCTGTATCCAGTCCAAATAACTCTGGTAGCTTTTCATTGGCCTGCTGGATAAATAATTGATGTTTCTCTGATAGCGCATTCAGTCGGTCTTGTCTTAATTGCCCTATTAATAAGGTTAATCCTATGATGGGCTGCATAGACAAGCCTTGCACAGTTACCTCCAGCCAGAGCCTCTGTACCGCCCTTCCACCTTCAACAAATGCGGCTTTATCTGTGCCTTTTATCGCCAGCATGCCTAATAATGATGCCTGTCTGCATTGCCACCAACATTTCAGTTCTATAATTTTTGACAAACCGAATACATTGGCAACGCTGACATAACCCCAAAAGCGCAGCAATGGAAAAAATAATTTTTCCATAAAACTCAGCCCCAGCGCATCGACCGGCATGCCGTCCTGTGTTTGTTCAATTTGCTGTTTATTCCAGCGGATTTTATCGAACAGAAATTGATGAATCTTCTTGTTTTCAAACACGATGCGGTCATTGACTTTTAAAATATCGGCCAGTTGCTCAATCGTGTCTTGTTCGGTCACAAGGCTCACTTTGGCACCATCAATTTTTGCTACCGTCTGTTGTAATGCCTGTAATGTTTGTTCAGAAATCTTGACCTTACGATAGGGAAAACGATTGGTTTGTCGCCTGAAAATAGCATCATAATAGGGATCTGGCTCAGGCGTGGCTTTGGAGAGCTGTATTGTGACGACATGTTGGGCATTGTCTGGCTCTGGAAAAAGTTGATAGCGGGCATGACAACCTAAATGCTTTGCGGCAATCAGGATATTTTCCAGCAATGCGCCGTGAGCAATAAAAGAGGCTATTTGTTGATCGTTATACAAAGATTCATCTTTTTCCGGCAGATTATAGACATCTATCTGTGCAAAATTTTCTGACACTTTAATGTCCCAAGGCTGAACATTGTCGCCGGAAGGCGCTCTAACCGCGGCTTCGAGGATTTTTTCAATACATTCTTTGTTCATAAGATTTCCTGATAAGCTGTTTAATATTACCGGTCTTTTTACATAATTTATGCCAGCTCAATAATTATGGCATTGAATCAGAAATTTTGTAATTATTCGTCTATTATTGAATAAACTGATGTTACCCGCTTTGATGTGTTGTGTCGTAGCCAATACTTTAATGATTAGGGTAATTTGATCGTGACTAAAGTCACTCCTACGGAGCATAAGGTGACTCAAGCGTTGTAGGAACGGCTTTAGCCGCGATTGCAGGCTTGACTTCAAGAGTTCATATTTTACTGTCAGGCAAATACTAACAGCGCAAAGAGCCAAATCCCGAACAATGCGAAGCGGAGCTTCTAAGCCAGACATTTCCAAATAGTGTTTGGAATCGTGAAATGGTGGTTCTGCGTCACATCAGTGAATTAATTTAACACTTACACAAAGAGTACGCGTATGCGCTTTAATTATCAGCAAGCCTTCTCCCGTAATATCGGCTGGATCACAGAGCATGAACAGCAGATGCTACAGTCTAAAAAAATTGCTATTGCCGGTCTCGGCGGCGTTGGCGGCAGCCATTTGATGACGCTGACACGCCTGGGTGTCGGAAAATTTAACATCTCTGATCTGGATGTGTTTGAGTTGGCGAATTTTAACCGCCAGGCCGGTGCCAGTATCAGCCATCTCAATCGTTCCAAAGTTGAGGTGATGGAAGAAATGGCCCAGGATATAAACCCAGAACTTGACATCAATACCTTTCCACAGGGCATCAACGCTGATAATGTTGATCAGTTTTTGGATGGGGTGGATTTATATGTCGATGGGCTGGATTTTTTTGCGGTAAACGCGCGCGAGCTGGTTTTTAAAGCCTGTGCCGAAAAAGGTATTCCGGCGATTACCGCCGCACCTTTAGGGATGGGAACGTCGGTTTTATGCTTTTTACCGGAAAAAATGACCTTTGAAGAGTATTTTTGCTGGAATGGACTGGACGAAAACGAAAAATTATTACGTTTTGTTGTGGGGCTGTCACCGACTGGCTTGCAAATGAGTTATCTGGTCGATGATACACGTTTGGATCTGGCTCAGCACAAAGGCCCGTCAACACCGATGGCTTGTGATTTTTGTGCCGGCATGGTCGGCGTAAATGCCTTGAAAATCTTGTTAAACCGCGGCACAGTGGTCGCCGCGCCAAGAGCGATGCATTTTGATGCCTATCGCAATAAATTTCTGATTACCTGGCGTCCCGGCGGAAATAACAATCCGTTGCAAAAACTGGCCTTGATGGTAGTTAGAAAGCGTTTGCAAAAACAGTTGAAATAGTTATTTCGTACACGAAACATTGGCACGACGGCTAAATTGAAGGGAGGAGCTGAATCTTTACGATTATCCCGCTAACCCGTCTGCTCGGAGAACATGGTGAGCTTTTCATGCCGAACAAAGCTGTGTTTTTCGTTTGTTTCTGCCGCTATTGCAATGCTGCGGATCACTTTCTTTCCTGCATGTTGATTGATTGACACAATATTCAGATTAAAATAGGTCCGTTCATCATAAGCTGATTTCACGCCATTAGAGGCGCCACTGGCAATGATGGGAATGTTATTGTCGAGCGTCGTAATTCGCGGCTGCGGGGATTGGCCATGCACTATCGCGCAAACAGGATATTGATCAATAAAATGCATCAGGACATCTGTGTTCTGAATCGATTTTTTTGCCGCCAGGGTCTGGATTGAAAAAACCGTTTGATAAAAATTCTGCGTTTGTTGGGCAATATTTTGTTGCGGTAGTCTGACCGGGGGGTGATGAATCAGGAAAATATACTGAAAATCCTCATGATTATTTTTTCGGCTGATTTCATAGGCTATCGTTTCAATTTGCTCCTCGCCAATATAACCTTCCGGCAAATTGCCGTGGACAACGCTATTAAGGCTGACCAGCGCCAGTTTTTCATCCTCGAACCAGCTGACTTTAGCGGTTTGAAAGCCAATTGCATTGCGATAACTTTCATTGATATTGCCATCATTACGCACGTCTTTCTGACCAAACACGAATAATGGGGCTTCAACGCCCAGTGTTTCCAAAAACCGCCAGAACTGCCGAGTCTCCTCCAACTGGTTTTCACTCGGATTTGCCAACAGATTCCCCGTGATAACGGGCACGATAAGGTGTTCTTCTCCCAGCTCGTCAATCAACATTCTAATGGTGTTTTTCAAATGATGCATTCTGAATGCAGTATGCCGTGAGCCAATATTGATGTCGCTCAAGTGCAGAAGGTGCAAGGTTTTTTGCGAACAGTCAAAAACTTCGGTAAAGGCCTTACGATATTGGCTTTTAAGATACCGCAGGTTCAGGTTTCTGTCTGAAAACAATTGTCTGAAAATCCATTGCAGTCGGGCCTCGATATCGATTTCCATATCATCTTTTGATTGCAGCGGCAAAAACACGGCCCCCCCACCGGGAATCATAATCAGCACGCCAGGCCAGTTCAATTGTTGGCTGAGGAGCGATTGTAAAGTCGGGTGTATCGACAAGACAGAAAACTCGGTTTGATAGATTCTGTCAAGTTGCAAAATCAAGCCTTTGGAATTTGCCTGTGTTCTCACATGAAATCCCGCCATACCTTGGTCACACAAAATCGCATCGACGTCACCATTACTCGATGAGGGAATGGTGATGGCAATCCACGGCTTGCTTTCAAAATATTGACGCAACACCTGATAAAAGTGGCTTAAGGAGGCAGAATGCTCAAGCTGTTCGAGTTGTTGCGCCAGTTTTTTCAATTGCTCTTGCGTAGATTCCGGCGCATTGAGTAAATATTCGGCTTCTGTCAGCTTTTTTAACAACGTCGCCAGCATCATTTTCCCGGTATTGCCTTGCGCAAGACTGGCCAGACTAAGACTTGGGTCTAATAATTTAGCCAGCCAATTGAGCAATGCAATATCAAAACTCATGCCTTTTCCTCCCTTTCCTTAATCAGATCCCAAACGACCGGTGCTACCCATAGGGTCAGCAATGTCGCTACACCGAGACCACAGACAAAGGTCGAGGCCATTGAACCCCAGACCACCGAATAGCTTGGAATGCCTATCGCCATCGGTAACAGTCCTAAAAAGGTCGTCAGGGTGGTCAAAATAATCGGCCGTAAACGGATTTGTATGGCTTGTGCAATCGACTTTCGCCGCGTCAATCCGGCGCGATAGCCTTTATTCATAAACTCAACCAATACCAGTGCATCGTTGACCACAACCCCGACGACGCCGATGATGGCAATGAAACTGTTAATGGTAAATAAGGACTGGGCCAAAAATTTGCCCAATACAATGCCAATAATGGCGAATACGACCGCGAATAAAATAATCACCGGCTGAATATAGGATTGAAACTGCGTGGCTAGGATAATATAAATCATCATGATGGCGATAAAAAAAGCAAACAACAGGGATTGATATGATTTTTGAGTGCTTTCGTATTCCCCGCTGTACACCAATGTTGCACCGGGGTATTGATCACGAATACCCGCATAATATTCGCTGACGGCCTTCACCACCGAATTAGACGACACCGGCGCACCGGTTTTAAGATCCGATTTAATACTGACAACACGCTGCCCTAAATAGCGATGCAATTCCCCGGGTTCGCTTCCTTGTTTTAATGAAACAAGATCACCTAATAAAATGGGTCGGGTTGCGCTTTCGATAACAGGAATTGATAGCGCATGTTCGGGTGAAGCGAGGCTGACCCGGTCAAAAAACAGTTTCAAGTCAATTTCTTCATCACTGGCACGGTATTTACCGATATACCGACCATCAAGCACGCTCCCGGCCAGATTCGCAACATCCCGGATATTCAGGTTATATTCCTTAACTCGATCTTGACGAATCTCGAATTGATAGAACCGTTTCGGTAAACCTTGATTATTTTCCAGTTCGACTAAATTAGGACCGATAGTCGGATGAGATTGCAAAAAGTCAAAAATATTCTGTGCCAATTCCGAAACAGCCCGGCCATTACTGCCCATTACTTTGATATTGATCGCCTTCCCTGATGGTGGGCCTTCTTTTAAGGGATGTACGCGTAATTTAAAACCATCTCGCTCAAATTCAGCTTTCAGCTTGGTTCTGATTTCATCAAGATATGCCATAGGGTCGCTAATGGTTAATTTGTCTTTAGGCGGCAAGGTTGCGATAACCAGCCCTAAATCATTGCCATATAAAAAATCATAATCATCATTCATCAAAGTGCCTGCCATCCCGGCTGCCGATTCGATTTTTCCCGGACCTTCTTTCAGGACATGGCGTGAAATAGCTCTCACCCGTTTATCCATCTCGGATAATGCGGTATTTGGCGGGCCTTTAATGTCGATAAAATAGACGGCGTAATCAGACGGGAAAAACTGTGTTTTGACCAACGGAACGATACCGGCAATGGAAACATACATGATGCCAATCGCCGTCAGCAACAAGCCCAGGATGGCGGCCAGTGTCGTCTTGCGGTATTTTAGCGTCCACCGTAACACCCGAACCGTCATATTACGAATAAATGCAACGATAAAATTATCTTCATCCAAACGTTGTGACAGCATTTTTGCCCGTTGCGGGCCAAAATCAAGATAATGTACCGGTAGTATGAAAAAACATTCAAACAAGGAGGCAACCAAGGCAAAACAAACGATAGCCGGAATTTGGGCAAAAAATTCTCCGGTTGTGCCCGACATGATAAACAATGGTAAAAAGGCGGCAATCGTGGTCAGGGTTGAAGACAGTACCGGCAAAGCCACTTCGCCGACACCTTCGACAATAGCTTCGTAGGTTTGATAACCTTTTTGAATATAACGATAAATATTCTCTGTCACCACAATGGCGTCATCGACAATGATGCCGGAGACCAGCACGAATGAGAACAGGGTCAATTCATTAAAACTGTACCCCATAATATGCATCAATAACATGGTAAACAGAAATGAAAATGGAATGCCAATGCTGATCAGACCGGCATTGCGAAAGCCCATGAAATACCAGGAAATGAACGCGACCAAAAACATACCAACGACAAAATTCCACCCTAGCGTGGATAATCCGTCGTTGATGCGAGTGGAAGAATCCTGGGTCAGCGTAATTTCCAGACCTTCTTTGTCAATTAAGGGTTGGAATTTTTCCAACACCTCCAAAACCGCGGATCGAATTGCCAAAGCACTGCCTTCCGGTGTTTTTATCACATGCAGCGCAATCGCATTTTTCCCATTGATCGATGAAATAACATTGGGTTTGCGATAATCAAAACCGATCCGGCTGACCAGGTCGGCCAAACGGATAAAACTGCCATCACCATCACGACGGATAATGGCATTTAACAATGAATCCCGGCTCTGAAATTTCTCGTCAACTTTAATCAGAAATTCATCTTGGCCACTTTCCAGCTTACCAGCGGTCACTGAAATATTGATTTGTTGTAACTGCTTGGCCACCTCATTAAAACTGATGCCATAAAAACGTAACCGATCAGGATCCAAATAGACATGAAACTCTCGATCCATCTCACCGGAGACCAGTATTTTCTTGACGCCGCTGATCTTTTTAAGTGCCGTTTTGATTTCATCCGACATCAATGCCAGCGCTCGATTTCCATGTTCTCCGCCGATATTGACGATAACAACGGGAATCAGAACCCCCATCGTGACATCTTCAATCGTCGGCTGTTGCACTCTATCCGGTAAATCTTTTTTGGCGTTCAAAATATGAAAACGAATTTCATCGAACAAGGCATCGTAATCACTGTCATCGACAAGCTTGACGGTAATATAGGAATGCTCGGCCTGGGAAGACGAGGAAATCCATTCGATATTTTCAATATCCTCAATCGCCTCCTCCAGCTTTCGCGTCACCAGCGTTTCGACATCGACCGGCGATGCCCCCGGATAATCGGTTACAATTTTGACCTTAGCCATATTGATGTCGGGATAGCGTTCGGTCGGCAGCGCAAACATGGCAAAAAAACCGGCAATCATCAACAAAATAAACAGCAGGTTAAAAAAGACCTTCTGTTCCAGCGAAAAACGGCCTAAGGCATCCATATTATTTTTTCAAGCGCTTGAATTGATCGCCAACGCGAATTTCGGGCGAACTGATTTCTACCCGTTCATTGTTCAGACTGGTCAATAACTTCACTCGAATCCGCTTGCCATCTTTGCGTTGCAGCCAGTATTCTTCAAAACGCTCTTCAATGGCCTGTTTGGGCACAGTAAAGACCTGGGTTTTCTGGTCGGCAATATTCAGCGTCAACTCGCAGCGCATACCACCTTGAATCGTGGGGGGAAATTTTTCAACCAGCAAATCAACACGAATCTTACGCGTTTTTTCATCAAAGGCAGGCGAAATATGATCTATTTTTGCCGGTACTGTCACGCCAACGTCCGGGAAAAACAATTTTAATGATGTGGCCCCGGCTTTCAGGGCTTGCAGTTCAGGTAAAGACAAGGTTAATGGAATACTTAATTGTTGATAATTACCCGCCTCGCCTAATACCTGGCCTTCATTGACCCATTGGCCGGGCTCTATGTCACGTTTGGTCACCAGCCATCCAGACGGTGCCTTGATGCAATGGCGTTTTTTTAATTCTTGCAGACGCTTTTTACGTAAGCTCTCAATCGCGGCTAAATGGCGTGCTTCATTCAACTTCCGTTCCAGGTTATCCAGTACAGTGACGGCCGATGTTTGTTTTTTAACCAGTTTTTTATGCCGCTCAACTTCTTTCTTGAAGTATTTAATATCCCCATAATGCCGGGAAATCGCATTTTGCGCCGATTGAATATCGATATTGACAAATACATCGTCCAAACAGGCAAATATTCCGGACGGGGGAATCGGCTCACCCACATCGGCATAAACTTTAACCACCTTGCCGGACACTTCGGAAATCAATGGCATTTTTGCCTGCGCCCGGGTGAAGCCAGTAATTTTTATGCCCCTTACGGCAGGTTCGGCTGTCACCCATTCCTGGGCTGCCACCAGCGGCACGGAATAAAATACGCACAAGAGTGCTATGCCGAAAAATCGTAAAACAGTCATCATCGCCTCACCCGGAAGGTTACAGGAAAAACCGCTCAAAAGAAGCGGAGCAATACCAGGAGTATAGTTAAAAACAACCGGAATTCAACGCCGTAACAAAGCAAGAAAACACGCCGTTGACAGGCCTGATGAGGCAAAAATCATCATCATGACCATAATTTGATAACGCGCCGCGATAAACGGCGAGGTTCCCGATAAGATTTGCCCGGTCATCATACCGGGCAAAGAAACAAGGCCGACGGCAAACAAAGCATTAAGCGTTGGAATCAGGGCGGTATTAAACGCGCAATTGCGTGCCATCAAAAAACTGGCACCATTGTCACGCTCGGCATAAAAGCGTTCGGCGGCCAGACTGATGCTGGTCATCGTGTTGGCAAACACCATTCCGCCTAAGGGTATGGCATAACGCGGCTGATACCAGGGTTGTAGATTCAACACCGGATCGACAATAATCCATAAGGTAAAACCACCGCCTGCACCGATGCCAATAAAGGCCTTAATAAACAAGCGGATGCGCTCAGATTTTACCGTCCCCAACGCAATCCAACTGGAAAACAGCAGCATCACCAGTAAGATAGCCAGAGTCACCCAGGCCGAGTCAGAATCAAAGAGGGCGCTCAACACATAGCCGACCAGCAAAAGCTGTATCAGCATGCGGAAAACCCCATAAACACTGTGGCCAATGCCGATTTTCCAATGCAACATGAGCAACAAGACCATGCCCACTGGAATCAACGTAAATCCGAGATTTTCAAGCGGGATGGTTTTCAAATCCATTTAAGACGGCTTTAAGTGTAAATGACGGCGGACTGCGATGCAGGAATAATCTGCCCCATTGCGTAAACGGTTTCCCCTTGTTGGCGTAAAATGTCCAACGTTTGTGCTTCATCTTCTGCAGCCACGCAAACGATCATGCCGATACCGCAATTGAAAGTCGTCAACATATCGGCCCGGGCGACATTTCCCATTTGTTGCAACCAGCCAAAGATATCCGGCATCGCCCAGCTGGACAAATCAATTTCAGCCGCCAGTGTGTCAGGTAATACGCGCGGTAGATTTTCTGTGATGCCGCCGCCCGTAATATGCGAAAAAGCATGTACGGGAACCGATTCCAGCAGTTTCAGCAATGATTTGACATAAATCCGGGTCGGCGTCAGCAACACCTCCGCCAGTTGCTTGCCTTGAAAATCATCGTCCAGCGAGATTCCGCGTGTTTCCAGGATTTTACGAATCAAGGAATAGCCATTTGAATGTGGCCCTGATGAGGCGATACCGATGAGTTTATCGCCAGCCTGGACGCGACGGCCATCAATAATGTTGGATTTTTCGACAATACCGACCGAAAACCCCGCCAAATCATAGTCACCCTTAGCATACATGCCCGGCATTTCGGCGGTTTCCCCACCGACCAAGGCACAGCCAGCCAGCTCACAACCCTTGCCAATACCGTCTACCACGGCAGAAGCGGTCTCCACATCCAGCTTGCCAGTCGCAAAATAATCCAGAAAAAACAAGGGTTCCGCCGCTTGCACAATAATGTCATTGACACACATCGCAACCAGATCAATACCCACGGTATCATGAATACCCGCATCAATCGCCAATTTTAATTTGGTGCCGACGCCATCGGTACCGGACACCAGAACCGGCTGCTGAAAGCGACCCAGCGGCAATTCAAATAACGAGCCGAAACCGCCTAATCCGGCCATCACACCCGCCGTACGGGTGCGGGCGGCAATCGGTTTTATGCGTTCAACCAGAGCATTACCGGCATCAATATCGACACCAGCGCTTTTATAATCCAAACTGTCTTGAGGTTGTGTAGTCAATGTTCAACATCCAGGCTAAAGTTAAAAGGGTTATAACCGATATTGTACTATATAGTTTTTATCCTATTCGCGTAAGTTTTAGCGACCACAACCGACGGCCACAAAGGAGGCTGGTTTGAAACAAATATTTTTTGCCTTGTTGTTGTTTTGCCAAACCCTGTCGGCTGTTGAAGTTGAAGGTTTGTATGAAACTGAAGTGCTGGCTGACAGCCGTTCCGTTGCCGATCGCAATCAGGCAATTCGTCACGCCTTGCAGATTGTGTTAAATCGCGTGGTCATCGCACACGATCAAAATACCCCTCTCATAAAAACAGCATTGGAGGCGGCGCCCCTTTATGTGCGTGAATTTCAATTTTCGCTAGGCACGGACAACGCCGCTAAAAACCGACAGAACCGCTTGCTCCGGGTTCGTTTTGATGACAATATGCTGGAAACCTTGTTTAAAAACGGCGGCGTTGGCTTATGGAATGAAATTCGCCCCGAAACGCTGCTTTGGCTGGTTGTCGAGAAACAGGGTCAGCGCCGATTCTATCAAGCCGACAACATGCCAGAGGTGGAATTTGCCTTGAGCCGGGCCGCACGCCTTACCGGACTGCCGCTGATTTTTCCCTTGCTGGACATGGAAGAACAGCGTTTCATCACACCCAATGACGTCCTTAGCGCCGATCCAAAATTATTGCTGGATGTATCCAGTCGCTATGATGTGGTTTCGATATTAACCGGCCGTTTATACCAATCAGGCCAATGTTGGCAAGGCGAATGGGCGCTCTACTTCAATCAAAAAATTCACCAGTGGGGACAGGATAACTGCCAGACACTTGAAAACGCGGCTCTCGCAGGGCTACAACATGTCTATAATGTTTTATCGAATTATTATGGGATTAAACAAGCGAAGGAGAGACGTTGATCTTTTCTCCGTCATTGTCTATAGATTTTTAACCGCTCGCAACACATCTTCCGCCTTAATCAATCGCATACAATCATGATGCTTAAGCGGACAAACCCGTTTCATGCACGGTTGACAAGGTAAATTTTTTTTTACAATCGCCGTTTTTTCGTTTTGCCATTGCGCCGTTTCCTTATCTTTGGTCGGCCCAAAAACAGTCACCGTTGGCACCTGAAATGCGGCAGCCAGATGCATTGGGCCACTATCGCCGGTAATCATCAAGTCCAGTCCAGCAATTGCATCGATCAGCTCATCTATTGACGTTTTACCCGCCAGATTTTGATAATTGTTAACCCCCGCCTGCTTCAATCCGGCTTCAATATCGGCGGCAATATTCACCTCATCAGGACCACCAAAAATAACACTATCGTAACGGTTTGATAAACGGCTTGCGACCTTGGCAAATTCAGCCGGATACCATCTTTTTGCCGAGCCATAACTGGCGCCAGGGTTGATTCCTAATAAGGGTTTCTGCAATTTGTTTTTAACGGCTTGCCGATAAATTTTAAGGCGGCCCGGCGGAACGTTCGTACCTAAACATTGATTGACGAACTGGTTGTATTTCTCGACCTGATGCCCTGTTTGGAAAGCGTGTTTATCATACTGGTATTTGTTATCCGCCTGAATAATATTTTTAAATACACGTGAACGGAACGACGAGCGGAAGGAAAAAAACGCATCAAACCGACCTGATTGCCGAGCGGTTTTAAACAAGGCTGGATAGGATTTATCCAGTACGATTTGTTGAATTAACCGTGGATGTTCGTTAAAAACAGCCACAGAAACGTGGGAGCCGATGGCAACCCATTCGGCGTCTGGATAATAGGCAAGAAGATTCTCAATGGCGGGCGTCGCCATTATGCAATCACCCAGCCATGTAGGAAGTTCAATGAGTATTCTCACAACGATTCTGGTGTGTTCTGGTCATCTAAATATTGACGCATCCCTTGACTGGCCTGAATCAAGTTATCATCCGCTAATCGCTGCATTAAACGCGCGTAGTTTTCAGATTGCTTGTCACGACTGTTATGCGAATGCCATAAGTGAAGGACGGGTACCGCAAAGCGTCCTTCCTTACGCTTAATGCCATTATGAATCAGCCGAATGACCAAGTCAGAATCTTCATAACCCCAACCTTCAAACGCTTCATCAAAACCATTCACCGCCATAAAGTCCTGCTTAAAAAGTGCCAGATTACAGGTCATCGCCTTCTGCCAACGCTTGGGATGTCGGTAACGGAAAAAGTCGAACGGAAATGTCAGCAAAGGCAAAAATCGGTTTATTTTACCCGTCAGCCAACACCCTATAAAAAAGAAAGCTGACCGCTGATGCAACGGAATATGTTGCTGTAGAACTTTTTGTGTAAAACATTGGCTTAATAAAATACGATTACCCGGCACAAAAAAGCCCGGTTCAGCCAGCCGCCTGTGTTTTTGGATAAAATCAGAAAAGACAATACAATCGCCATCCAAAAAGACAAGATAATCACCCGCGCTTAAAGCCACCGCCTTATTACGAATCGTCCCCGCTCTAAACCCCTTATCCGCTTGATAAGCGTGTTTAATCTGTATAGGTGATTGCGACTTGAATGTCTGAACTAAATCCTGTGTATCCTGAGTAGAACCATCATCCGCGATGATGATCTCAAAATACCCGTCATCCTGAGCCAACAAACTCTCAAGACAAGCCCGCAACGCCTCGGGCCAATTATAGGTCGTGACGATAACAGAAATCAGTTTCATCCTTGCTGTTTACGCTGTTTACGCAGTAAATCCCATAACTTCAGATACTTGTAATAGGTTCCTTCGCCATTAGATATAGCCAACATCAGCCCCTGCGCACCATCCAAAAACGCGCCTTTCACAAAATAGGTTCTAAAAAAAGCCCAGAACCCTTTCAAAATAGCGGTCGATAAATGCGTCGATTTCCCTTGTTCAAACATTTTTTGAGCACCCAGGGAAGAATAACGGTTAATTTTATCCAACACCTCTTCCGGATTTACAAAAGCCTCGTGCAATAAGGGGAAATGCAGTTTTTGAATGGTGCCATCGACAAGAATACGTTCATGAACCAAATCAGGCGAAAAATGCCCGGCTTGCCGCTTGAACAAACGCAACACATAATCCGGCCACCAGCCGCCATGCTTGATTGGCTTACCGCAATAACTGGAAAGACGCGGTATCTCATAGCCTTGCACATCATCGCGCAGCATCGCTTGCTGTATTTCCTTTTTTAGACTATCTGTCACCTGTTCATCCGCATCAATCGATAACACCCAGTCGCCCGTCGCCTTATCCAAGGCACGTTGCTTTTGCACACCAAACCCTGGCCAGTCGGTTTCATACACAAGCGGCGTATAGTGCCGGCAAAGAGAAACGGTATTATCCGTACTCCCTGAATCAAGCACTATAATCTCATCCGCCCAACTGATCGATTCAAGACAACGCGTGATATGCTCTGCTTCGTTTTTGGTGATGATAATGATGCTAAGCATATACATTTAAGATTGTGAAATGGCTATTAATTCGCAACACGTAGACACAAGATCGATACATATTTAGAGCCTATGACTTATATATCAAGAAAGGCCCTAAAATTAAAGCATCTAATTTAGCCGCTTGAAAAGCACGAATAGCATCTTCAGCAGTCCGTACAATAGGCTCCTCATGCATATTAAAACTTGTATTGATAACACTAGGAACGGAAGTTATTTGATAATATTCTTTTATAATATCGTAATATCCAGGGTTATCTTCGCGACGAATAACCTGAGGGCGTGCCGTATTATCAATATGTACAGCGGCTGGAATATTTTTTTTGGCTAGATCGGACACCTCATAGGTTATTGTCATAAAACGTGCGGCTATATGCTCAGGCTTCCAGGCTAGAAAATAGTCTTGGGCATATTCTTCTAAAATAACTGGCGCAAAAGGCATAAACTCCGTTCTATCAAACTTTTTGTTTAACCAGGTATTAATTTCAGGGTCATTACAAGAAGCCATTACAGAGCGGTTACCTAATGCCCTAGGCCCATATTCCATTTTTCCATCTGCGCGTGCAATCACCTTACCCTCGGCTAATAACCGGGCGACTGTTAATGGCAGATTTTCAGGTTCATCATACTCAACCTGATATTGATGAATCGCAGTTAATGCATTCTCTCGGTTAATCTCTGTTCCTAAATAAACATGCTCCAGGAATTTAGGTTGATGACCATTATTAAGCCGGGAAAAAAGTTCAAAAGCAGCGCCCGTAGCCAAACCGCCATCTCCCATATTGGGATGAATATAAATATTCTCAATATTTGGAAGTTCCAAAATTCTCTGATTGAGTTTTACATTGGCAAAAATCCCGCCAGCCAAGGCTAACTTTTTAACATTTAACTGATCTGCCAGTTTTTCAATGTGTGTACAAATCAACTGCTCCGTATAGGCCTGGATACCGGCTGCAATATCTTCCTTGGATAAATCATTACACATTTCATGAATAACAGATTGTCCCAGTTCGCCACCAAACTTTAATGACACCCGAACCAGATCAGAATCAAACAGATTATCCCAATTTTCCGCATCCGTATGCGCTAATAACCGCGATAAGAAAGGCTCTGGATGTCCAAAAGCCGCTAAACCCAGTACCTTACCCTCATGTTGACCACCTTTAAATCCTAAATAAATGGTAACTGCAGTATAGAGCAAACCGATGCTGTTCAAATGCTGAAAATATCCTTTTGGAATTAACCGACCTTGCTCACCGATCCAGAACGAGCCCCATGAAAAATCCCCAACACCATCGAAGGTCAAAACACCAACACGTTCATCAGCAAACGGAGAGGCATAATAGGCTGAAGCCGCATGTGCCAAATGATGTTCTACCGTTTGAGAAGGTTTCCTCGCTAGAATCTTTGATGGTTTTTGGCGTAAATGCAACACGCGACGATAACGCTCAAACTGTTTATGCCAAAACAAATGATTGAGGACTGCATCAGTTTTACCGGATTTTGCAAAATAACGATAATACTGATTCATATATGGCCTTTGTTGCCAACGAGACAAATTGGCTTTAGCAACCCTATCCACCTGGTTTTCAGTTATTCCGGCAAGCGACAGTACTTCAGAAATGGCTTCATGTGGAAAATTACCGTCATTTTTGATACGCGTAATCCGTTCCTGCTCAACAGAAGCGACGAGCACACCATCGACTAATATGGATGCGGCAGTATTATGATGACAGCCATCATTGATTCCGAGAATAATCATAATTGTTTTTAGATAAATTTATTGCCAAATGAACTCTTGATTGGCACGAATGCCATGCATTGTCATGCCGAATTGGGCAAGTTCAGTTTCCCGCCAGTTTTTATGCTGCTGTTTACGCCGCATCTTGTTAAGTTTTCTTTGCAACCAGGTTTGCTGTAACAAACGATAATTATATCGGTATCCTAATCCATCTTTTTCAGACAAGCCCCGCTCCTTTTTCATAGCCGTTTGAGTAATGGAACCAAAATGATGTAGCCAGGAGGCACCCGTCATACCGGTTGCAATACCGGCTTTATCAAGTTCATGGAAAAATAACGTATCTTCATAACCTAACAACCTGGGAACAGGCTGAAAATAACCAACCTCCATCCAGACCGATTGATGTATCGCAAGACACACAGCATGACGTCCACCTAGGCGAAGACTATTATTCATTAATGTTGAGGCATTTTGAGCAAATGTTGAAAAGTCATAATCAAGTTCGCCTTCAATAAGCGCCGGTGAAATCACCTTTAAATTATTTTTCTCTGCTGTTCCGATTAAATTATCAATCCAGCCTGAGGAAACCAGAACATCATTGTTCATAATAATTGTCCATTCCGATTGCAAGGCTAAAGCCCCTTGATTCCAGGCAACGCCACAACCCAGATTAGCAGAATTTAAAATAAGATCACCTAAGGGTAAAGATTTGAGATAATCCCGGGTATCATCCGTAGAGCCATTATCAACAACCACTAAACGACTCAAATCATCACCCTGCCTAAGCATACTTTCAATACATTGCCGCGTATATTCAACCTGGTTATAGCAGGCAAAGGTCACCCTATAATCATAGTGTTTCATAGACATTTAATTATGTTGTGTTTTTGAATTAGCCATTTTTTCACTGAAAATTTGAGCAAAAAGTCCGGCAATGGTTAAGCCATAAAAAGTAGCGGTATATTTCAGATGAAACACCCCACCTGTAATACTGCTTACTATCAGAACAATAATATAAACAAGTCCAACTTGCGATGCTTCTGAAATCTTATTATTGCTATTAAAAGTATTTTTTAAGAAAAAAAATAACGGCACAAAAAATAAACCAATAACGGAAATACCACCTAAGATCCCGGAATTCAACATATTCGTTAACAGCTCATTATGTGGACCACAACAGGCTATTGTTTCTTTAACGAGATCGGTAGCTGTTGAGCCAAACCAGGGTTTTGATAAATAAGGGATATAACCACCATCACCATAACCAAAAACAGGATTATGAATAAACAATTGCCAAGACATTTTCCACATGGACAGCCTAATACCGGATGATGTATCGATAGATTCACCATTAACCCAATAGTAGACCTCCATAACTCCAGATAGAGCACGTTCTCTGAGTGAGGGTATAAAATAAAATAACCCTACCAAAAGTACAAATAATAAACAAGCAGCCCAATACCCAAAATCATTGGAATATCTTTTCTTATAAACAAATAACCAAACAATAAGAATAAAAGGAAGAGCAACCCAGCTGCCACGGGTTCCAGACCCCATAACTAACCAAGCAGAAACAATTACACCTGCTATCTGATAGAATAGCATTAATTTTTTATTTGAAAACTGAGTTTGAAATAAACAAATTCCAAATAAAACAACAGAATAAGTGCCAAATGTGTTTGGATCAACATAATAGGTTGCAAACCGCCCTCCCCATTGCTTAGAAAACTCAGGATGAAGATAAACTTCTAAAGCAGTAAGGAAAATCGCTAATGGAATAGTTATGAAAAGCATTTTGCTATAGTTTACTCTTTTATAAATAAACAACATCATTATAAAAACAGAATACAACATTCTTGTCGGACCATCAAAATACCTATATGCCCAGTTTCCAACAACCACATGATTTACAAATACAGCAATCGTAGGTAAAGATAATATGATAATGACCATTAATAATTCTCTAAACAAGGCTCTGTCAATGTTATCTTTTAAATAGACAATACTTTTTCTTAGAAAAAATACAGATATTGCTAAAAGAACAAAAAAACATTTGTTAGTCATGCCTCTAATAGATAAAAAACCAGCTACACTAAAAAAAATAGCAATAGACAACAAAACATCAATAAAAGCAAACTTATGATTCTCTATTATATTTATTTTACCAAGGATAAAGCCAACCTTCTTTTCAATATAAAAATTCATTACTAATCATTAATTATATAGCTTTTAGATAAAAGCTGAGTTTCTAATCATGTGGAGGAAGAATATAATCAGCATACTTCTTCTGCTGATCTTGTAAATACTGTGGAAATGTATTATCTATGATTTGCCTCTGATATCTTGAACTTTTCTTAATAAAGTCCATACCATTATAAATTCTATTTTTAATATAATTTTTATCTTTATATTCTATCTTATTAAACTCCTGATGCGCTGTGTTCTCAAGTTTTTTTATAATATCATCTATAGAAAATATCCAGGTGAAATGCCACCCACCATTTAAAATAATTTGAGCATACCTTCTCTTAAACCAAGCTCTTTTGACAGCCCTCAAGGGACCAGATGACTTATAAGACCTTACGCTAGTCGCCTTACTCTTAAAAAAATTTACAAGATTCTGGTAAGTCGTTATTTTAGAGCCCAACCATATGTTGCTATCTGGAATCAATTTACCTTTTTTATCGACATCTCCTAACCAATGGTTATTAAAAAAATAACTATAATAACTTTGACAAAAATCTCCTCTTAAATATTTATTTGGATCATACAAAAAAATATTTTCTGGATTAGGTATTTCGTCTAAATCTGAAATCAATACAAGATCATCAGGTTCTGCATCGAACAAGCCATTTATTAAATTATCCCGTATAAAATTTTCATTTTTCCAAAAATCATTTTTGCCTATTGGTCTTTCATCTAATCTAAGATATCTAATTTTACTCATATATTTTGAGAATCTCTTTATGTCGAAGTTTACGTCCCTGTCTTCTCCTCTATGACTGTAGCTCGCTTCTGATATAACAAAATAATCAACATAGTCCCAAAGCGTTTCCAGACGTAACTCCAATAGCATGTCTTCGTTAAAATAACAAAAACAATCATAGACTTTTCTATTCACATTGTCCTCTTTTTCTGCCACACTATAGGATTAAGGTGTATAAACATAAGGTAATTCTCTTTCAATCACCTCTTCAATGACAATATCAGGTTGATATTTATCTATATATTTAACAAGATTCTGATAACTTATCTTTCCAGGAATATAGGTCACGCTGTTAAATTTGCGGGAAAAATACGGCTGTAATGCCTTAAAGAACGAATCCCGGAAAACAATCAAGCGTATTTTTTGATTTTCACAAACTGTGGTATAGACAATGGCCGCTTCCTGATCACTGTCCTCATTATGTTGTTTACAACTGTTTTTGAAAACCGGGTAAGGATTGTCTTCGACTATTTCCAGGCCTGCAAATCTTGCTAAGTCGCCTTCGTAGAATTTTAAATTTTCAAATTCATAATCAGATAATAAATAAGGTGATAACAATCCTGGAAACTTCTTTTCAATCTGTTTCATGATTTCAAATTGTGCAACATTGGCTCCCATATAATTCCAATGAGTATCTGTTTTATAATATAGTTGATATTTATTTTTTAATCTATTTAATGCTGGACGAAGATCAATAACATTAACGTCTGTATGTTCATTAAGATAAGCCATCAACTGATCCATCGCAGAGTACGGATTCTTTTTTGAAATATAATCAGGCATTTTATTAAAGTATATAGTATGCTTATTTGGCGCGACTATAAAAAAATATTCTATGCCTTTATTTTTTAACCAACGATTTAATTTTGAAATATTTTTAGCAAAAACCTCTAGCTCTTTTTCAGTATACAAATTAATATGTATTGCATCACCTATGGGGTCGCCGTATCCTGTATATCCTGGCTTTATCCCGCCTAAAAACATCCAGCCAGATTTTCCTATTGTAACATCATCAAAAGAAGCGATCTTATTTATTTTATTCTCAATCTTAAAATATAGCTTGGTTAAAAGTTCTCTAAAGCCAAAATGATCTGAATAATATTTATTGAACTCTTGAGTAAAATTAGAAATATCACTTGAAAATGAAGGAAATTTCGCCAAATTTCTTCTTTCAATTGATGAGGTAATTTTATCTTCTTCTATCAGCCATGTTAAAAATGGTATATAGATTATAGAAAGAAATATAACTATATTTATGATATTTTTTACTCTATATATATTCAGAAAACGGTTCATTTAAAATCTAAAATATATAAATGGATTATAGGTCGATGAGGAGACTTTAACTATACTCAGAACCATTAGGATTACTGGCACAAAAACTTGAAAAGCACTGACTAGAAAAACGCCATTATTTTTCCTCTGAAATTCAAACAACTTCTGATGAATCAGTCTATATAATGGCATAGACAAAATACCCCCAACTAAAAAAACAATAATTGTCTCATTATTTATAAGTCGTTCGATTTGAAACCTTGTTAAACTCATATTATCTATATCTAACATAGCCCCCATATAATTTATCGCATAATCTATATCTTCAGATCTAAATAGTACCCATGAGAATAAAATAACGCTAATAAGGTAACAGTGCTGTATAGGTTTCCATAGTCTTTCCAGAATTTTATTAAATCCTGCGTGTTCACAAGTGATAAAAAACCCATGGAATAAACCCCACAGCAGGAAGTTCCAACTTGCTCCATGCCAAATTCCCGTCAACATAAATACAATAAAGAGGTTAATATATACACGCCAGGTAGGGACGCGATTACCCCCTAATGCAATATACACATAATCTCTGAACCATGTCGATAACGATATATGCCATCTTTTCCAAAATTCTCTTAACGATCTTGAAATATAAGGGTAATTAAAATTTTCCAGAAAACGAAAGCCAAACATCCGACCTAAGCCGATTGCCATATCAGAATAACCAGAAAAGTCAAAATAAATTTGCAACGCATATGCAAACACACCGATCCAGGCGATAGAAAAAGTTAATTCATCACTTGATAATGAAAATACACTATCAGCGAGACTTCCTAATGGATTAGCAATAAGTATCTTTTTTGATAACCCATATATAAAACGTGTTACGCCACTGGAAAATACATCTATAGAATGCAATCGATCTTTAATCTGTGCCGCTATATCATGGTAGCGAACAATAGGACCCGCAATGAGTTGGGGAAAAAGTGAAATATAGAGCCCAAGACTCAATATATTTTTTTGTGCAGGAACCTCTTTTCGATAGACATCAACAATATATGAAATGGCCTGAAAGGTAAAAAATGATATCCCTAAAGGAAGATGTATGCTTTCCTGTTGATTATGACTTATTTTAACATCAGTGAACAACGAATCTATATTATCCAGTATAAAATTATAGTATTTAAAATAGACCAGAATACCTATGTTTAATATCAGAGATAATAACAAATACAACGTAGAAATAAATTTATTTTCTTGATATTTAAAAATTAATAAACCAGAAACATAGTTTAAACCTATAGAAACAAGCATTACACTGACATAGCCGGCTTCTCCCCAAGCATAAAACAACAGGCTTATAATCAATAAGACGATATTTTTTAATGTAGCAGGCGCTACATAATACAATAATAACGCTACCGGTAAAAAACAAAATAAGAATATAGGGGAGCTAAAAACCACAATAAAAAATTTTGACGACTACTTTAATAAATTATTACGTTTCAGAGTTGAATCCGCGATACATTTTAAAATAATGTTTTACGTAAAACATTATCATCCCCGATTTTATAAAAAAATATTATTATAAAATCATTAATAAATTCTTTTTGAAATAATTTTACTTTTTCCCATATTTTATTTAGCACTATACACCTTCCTTACACAGGTCAATTCATTTACCAGAATTTTACTCACGGCGTTTTTAATGTCGCTTGCAGGCAGTTCATCCAAACATCGACTATGACTTCCCCGATGTCTGTCGCAACCTTCAAGATAACAAGGAACACAATCACCCTGCCCTTGAATTAAATAAATATTGTTCACCTGTTGATTGCCTGTTCTTGCAAAAGGATTTTTATCACTGGCATAACCCAAAGGCCATGGCGCCCATTTCACTGGATTTGTCGGTCCGAAAATAGCAATCGTAGGAGTGCCTGTTGCGCTAGCCAGATGTGTCACACCGGTATCTGGCCCAATAAACAGTAAAGCGTTGCTGATGAGTTCAGTTAATTGACTTAAACTTGTTTTGCCTGCCAGGTTGACTACCTGATCAGGTAGTTTTTGATGAAAACTATTAATATATTCGACTTCATCTTTAGCGGGGCTGCCTGTCAAAACAATATTAACCCCCTGTTCAAGCAAAAAATCTGCAATGCTTAACCAGCCTTTTAAGTGCCAGCGTTTATATTTCCATAAAGGATACAGATGTAATATGGCATATTTTTTAAAAGGTAGAGACTTTGCTATTGTTTTTTCCGGAGTGGTTAATGCATAGTGTTTAGGTTGTTCAATGACATCCATAAGCCGGAGAAATTGAATAACAGTATGCGTATTCACGTCATCAAATTCAGTCCAACCTTGCAGAAAATAGCGTTTCCACCAGGCTTTAGTTTGCCGATCAGGAACCAGTCCGATTCGCTGAGCTGAGGCAAATAATGCATAAATAAGTGGCCGGTCACCCGCCTGTGTCACAACAGCCAGGCTATAGCGCCTGAAGATATGACGAACGATATTAATATATTCAACGGCATTAGGTTTTAGCGGAACCGTAATGATCTGCGCAATATCGGGATTCCCTTCTAAAATCGCTGCCGTTCTTTCATAAACCATCACATCGATCTGTGCATCAGGATAAGCTTGTTGTAAGGATCGAATCAACGGCGTAGTCAGTAAAACATCGCCAATATGGCGCATACTAATGACTAAGATGCGTTCAGGCGGCTTAGATAGTGGAAAGTGTTTATCCATGGGTGATCAGTTGCTGGGCCATTTCAACGATAACAGTTGCTTCAATCGTCATTATTGAGAAGTCATTTTTATCCAAGGCATAATGGTCAACCTTTGAAGGTGACTTGATGGCTTTGTTGATCGCAGTTTGATAAATGCGGTTGACCGGTGTCGGGCCAAACAAGGTAATCGATGGACGATTCAGCCCCCAGGCCATATGGGTTGGGCCGGTATCATTGCCGATCAGTAAATTACAGCAATCAATAAGCTTTTTTAAATCATTCAAATCCAGTTTGGGTAATACCTGAATGTAGCTTGACTGCTGCGCCATCCATTCGGCTTTTTCCTGCTCCTGTGCATTCCCCCAGGCAACCCAGCAGGTTTGCTGCAAGCCATTGGCCAGTTGAACGAATTTTTCTTTCGGATAACAGCGGCTTTCCCAGGTGGAACCGATAATAAAAACCACATAAGGCGCCTCTGGCGGCTGAAAATGGCTTTTATAAAACAGGAAAGGCTGTTTTTCTACAATCGCCTGGTGACTGACAGAAATGCCCAAAGGCTGACAACATACCGCCACATTACGATCAATCGTATTCTCATGATAGGCGATATGGATTTTGTCATCATAAAACCACGAAGCGAGCGACTCCCGAATCGAATGCTTATCAAAGCCGACTACCTTTTTTGCCTTAAGCAATCGTGCAACCAGTGCTGATTTTATCAGCCCCTGCGCATCAATGGCGACATCATAGTCACCAAGCTGCCGTATTTTTTTGAATTCCGCCCACAACCGCGTCAGTGATTTTTGTTGTTTAATGGCCTTTAAATGAACGCTATGAATCTGATGAATATGGGGATTATGCGCTAGAACCGATTTAAACCGATCTTCTACGATCCAATCAATTTCTGCATCGGGATAGTGTTTTTTTATAAACTGCAAGGCCACCATGGCATGAACAATATCCCCCAGCGCAGAAAGTTTAACAATAGCAATCTTCATCAGATACGCTATCAATCAAACGTAGCTCAACCATTCCTGATGTTCGTCTCGACGACCATGCACATAATCAAAATACAGCGTTTGCAGTGTTTCAGTCACAGGTCCCCGCGCGCCATTTCCAATGACTCGATCATCATATTCCCGAATCGGTGTTACTTCTGCGGCAGAGCCTGTAAAAAAGGCTTCATCGGCGACATACACTTCATCGCGCGAGATACGCTTCTCGATCACTTCCAGCCCTTGTTCACGAGCAATCGTCATAATGCTCTCACGGGTAATGCCTTCCAATGCTGACGAGGTTTCCGGCGTATATAACGTACCATTACGGACGATAAACAAGTTCTCGCCACTGCCTTCAGCAACAAAACCTTCGTGATCCAGCAACAAGGCTTCATCATAGCCGGATGAAATGGCTTCCTGCAAAGCCAGAATGGAATTAATGTAATTACCATTGGCTTTGGCTTTGCACATGGTGCTGTTGACATGATTTCGGGTATAGGACGAGGTACGGATTCGAATGCCTTTTTCCATGCTCTCATCCCCCAAATAAGCGCCCCACTCCCAAGCGGCAACCATAACATGAACCTTCAGGTTATCGGCTCTTAACCCCATCCCCTCCGAACCATAAAAGCACATGCTGCGAATATAGGCGCTGTCCAGATTGTTTTTAGCTACCGCATCACAATGCGCCTGATTGACTTCATCCTTGGAAAAAGGAATGCCCATATTCAGAATATGAGCAGAACGATACAGCCGGTCGGTATGTTCCGCCAGTTTGAAGATAGCCGTCCCCTTTTCGGCATGATAGGCTCTAAGCCCTTCAAACACACCTGCACCGTAATGCAAAGTATGTGTCAATACATGGACTTTGGCCTCGCGCCATTCCACCCATTCACCGTCCAGCCAGATCAGGCCATCTCTGTCATCCATTGTCATTGTCATAATCTTATCTTTTTAAACATGCTCGTCATGAAAAAATCTTGTCCCACAGCGCGGCAACCTGTGTCACTTGTTCGCCGAAACGCGCCACGGGCACAATCGGCTTCTGGCCTTGCAGAACCCGACGATGCCCTTCACCGCGAAAACAACAATACGCTGTTTTCAGCACCTGTGCCTCCTCTACACTCAAAAACCCCTGCTCGGCCAAGGCCGCCAGCAGACGCACATTATCGGTCCATTTCAATAATGCCGGATTTTCTGCGGCAAACGCCAAGACTCCGAATTGTACTATAAACTCGATATCGGCAATACCGCCTTTACTATGTTTTAAATGAAAAACATCCTTTTCCTTAGGTGCAAGATTGGCGCGCATTTTCTCGCGCATGTCACGGACATCGACTTTAAGCTGTGCGATGTCGCGCGGCTGCGACAGAATATCCGCCCGAATCCGCTCAAACTGCTGCTGTAAAACGGCATCACCACAGATAAAACGCCCCCGCACCAAGGCCTGAAATTCCCAGGTCCACGCGTCATTTTCAAAATAGTGGCGATAACGTTCGACTTTTGTGACCAATAAGCCCGAATCGCCACTCGGCCGTAAACGCAAATCGGTTTCATACAAGACGCCCGACAACATGCGTGCATCAAGAATATGACGAATTTTTTGCCCCAGACGCATATAAAACTGCGTGGCTGTCACCGGTTTCTTACCACAAGTCTGCGCCATGTCATCGCTACAGTTATAAATAAACACTAGATCCAAATCTGAACCATAGCCTAGCTCGAACCCGCCCAGCTTACCCATTCCGATGACGGCAAACCCTTCGCCGACTTTTACGCCCGTCGGCAAGCCGTGTTTTTGTTGCAATAGGTGCCAGGCCTTATCAACGACCGCATCCAGAACCACCTCAGCAATCCAGGTCAAATAATCGCTGACCACCATCAACGGAATCACACCGCTGATATCAGCCGCCGCCACGCGCAGACTGTTTTGATGCTTAAAATGACGCAAACAGATCATAAACTGCTCTTCATCATCAAGCGGTATGTGTTGCAACTGCAGTGCCAGCATTTTCTGCAATGCGGGTTTATTCAAGGGTTCATACAAGGCGCGTGGATCGAGCAATTCATCCAGTAACGAAGGGTACTGACCAAGATAGCCAGTAATCCAGCTACTGGCGGCAACCAGTTTAATCAACTGCCGCAAGGCTTCCGGGTTTTCCTGTAACAACGCAAAATAAACATTACGCCCGGCAATCTGCTCAAATAATTGCAGCACACGTTGCAAGGCGATTGAATTATTCTCCGCTTTTGCGGCTAACGCAATGACCTCAGGCATTAACTTGTCCAGCACCGTTTTCGCTTTAGCCGATAGCCGGTTG
Source organism: uncultured Methylococcaceae bacterium (assembly GCA_913056195.1). Lineage (GTDB taxonomy): Bacteria > Pseudomonadota > Gammaproteobacteria > Methylococcales > Methylomonadaceae > Methylomarinum. Next base: position 25,514 of record CAJXMF010000004.1, read on the forward strand.
ATAGTGGCACTGCTCCTGAAATTCCGGAGCCTTTTCAGTACCTCCACAGCATCTGAAAAACCTGCCTGAGACAGCTTTTCAACCGCCTGTCCATCCTCATCAATCAACGACCAAACGGTGTCAGCCTCTTCAGCCGCTTCGTTATTTTGTGAAAAGGAAAAAACCTGATCAAAAATCGCCTGTACATCGTGTCGAACTGCATCTAACTGTTGCTTAAACGCATCCCAATCCTCAAAACCCAATGAGAAGGCCAGAATGGTTTGTTGCTCGGCGCTTTTCGGCAAATCATGCGTTTGCCTGTCTTGATATTCCTGAATATGATTTTCTACCCGACGCAAAAACCGGTAAGCCGACAGCAACGTGTCTGTTTCCGATGGCGTCATCATCTCCAACTCGGACAACAGTGGCAGGACTTTTTGAATTTCGCGTTGCTGTAATTTCGGCTCTTGTCCACCCCGAATCAGCTGAAACGCCTGACCAATAAACTCGATTTCACGAATACCACCTGGACCCAGTTTGACGTTATCCATCCGGTCTTTGCGGCGTAATTCCCGGTTTATTTGAGTCTTCAGTGCGCGCAGCTCTTCAAACGCACCATAGTCCAGATAACGCCGATATACAAACGGCCGAATCATTTCAAATAACGTCTCACCACTGACCGTATCGCCTGCAACCTGTCGGGCTTTGATCATGGCGTAGCGTTCCCATTCGCGCGCCTGCGTCACATAATAATTTTCCATGCCGGCAAAACTCATGACCAAAGGCCCGCTGTCACCAAATGGCCGGAGCCGGGTATCGGTTCTGAAGACAAATCCCTCCGCCGTCACCTCATCCAACATTTTGACCAGAGACCGCGCCAAGCGGGTAAAAAATTCGCCATACGTTGTTTCTTTGCGATCATTCAGCACACCGTCTTCTTCAAAGGCAAAGATAAGATCGATATCCGATGAATAGTTGAGTTCCCAGGCACCCAGTTTACCCATGCCCAATACCACCAGGTTAATCGCGCGACCATTATCTAATGTCGGCGTCCCGCGTCTGACACAGGCTTTCTGATACAGCACATCCAGCGTTTTCTGAATACAGACTTCAGCCAATGCGGTTAAATCTTTCAGGGTTTCATCCAAATCTGACCAACCGGCCAGATCACGCCAGGCGATACGAATCATTTCACGGTAACGAAACACTCGCAATCGTGTCATCAAATCGTTTTCATCGATCTCGGCATCAATCGCCAGTGCCGAAAAATACTGTCCACGTCGATCACCTGAAAACAAATCACCGCTTTCAACCAGATCAACTAACACCATCGGCTTTTTTAAACTATACAGGCGAATAAACTCACTGCCATAAAAAACCCGGGCGACAGAATCTAAAAATTCAGGATGTTGCGGCACAGCCAGATTCTGCTGCTGTAAAGAGGCCTGCCAATCGGCTAATGCCTGGGATATTGTGTCACGCCCGAGAGGCGGTAATTGCTCAATATTAAGTTTATCCAGCATCATGCTCACCCTGTTATTGATATAACTGCCCGTTGAACCTCAACCAACCATCGGCATGCTGAGCCGCCGGGTCATCATGCGTCCAGTGAATCACACCTCCGCGTGGGTTCCATTCATACTCGCCAAAAAACTCAACCGTATCACCTGTTTTTAAACCGTCCAGTTTTGGCGCCAGATCAATATTATGCGCGACCAGAACAGTGATGCCGGAAGGCAGTTGCAGAATAAAGCGTTGATGGCGGGAACCCTTCAAATCATCAGCTAACATTTTGATTACTCGACCGGAACCTTCAACCTGAACATCGCTCCGCTGCTGCAAGAAAAGCGTTTTAATAGAATGGCTTGCAGCAATTTCGTGCCGCTGTTCCTGATCGACAATGTTTGCCGGAAGCGGTCGACTGGCGGAAGCGCGGCCTGCCATTGGATCGACACGGAAATAGTCCGCACCATAGACAATGGCTAAAGCCATCAACAATAAAACGATTTTTTTCATAAGCAAAGCTCCAGCCTGCTTGTTATTGCTTTTGTGTCCTCACTCACCGGAATGCTACGCCTTCAGGGTATGAAGAACATACTGGCGGGAGGTTCAGGCATGAGATGCCACAATCTTTTTAACCGGCCCGAATGATTTTCGATGCAATGCGGTGACGCCATTTTGTTGCAGGCATTGTAAATGCAAGCGGGTTGGATAGCCTTTATGCTGAGCGAAGCCATAGCCCGGATACAGTTGCTCAAGCATCAACATTTCGTCATCGCGGCTCACTTTCGCCAATATTGACGCCGCTGAAATTTCGGCAACCGAACCATCGCCCCCGATGATGGTTTCGCCTGGGCAAGGTAAGTCAGGATAAAAGCACCCATCAACACGGGCAAAATCCGGCATACAACCCAAGCCTGAAAAAGCCCGCTTCATTGCCAGCAAAGAGGCTTGATGAATATTGATCTGATCTATTTCGCTGGCTTCACAACGACCAATGCTCCAGAACCGGGCTTTTGCACGAATTTCCTGCGCCAGTTGACGGCGTTTTTTATCACTGATTTTCTTGGAATCGGCCAAACCTGTAATCGGCTGATCGTTATCCAGCACCACAGCCGCTGCAAGCACGGGGCCGACGAGACAACCCCGACCCACCTCATCTAAACCTGCCACACAGTCGTTATTTATCGCAGAATCCCTCGTGTCACATTACGCAAAAAACTGACCATACGGGACAATTGGTCGCTATCCCCGGCCAGCTCTTCGATTTCTTCGATGGCATCTTCGATTTTGAGATTGTTTTTATACAAAATCTTGTAGGCTTTGCGAATCAAGCGAATATCTTTGGCCGAGATACCATTACGTTCCATGCCTACCGAATTGATACCATGCGGGCGTGTCGGCCGGCCTCCAACCATCACATAAGGTGGAATATCTTGCGTAATCGCACTGCCCATGGCGGAAAAACTGTATTCGCCAATCTGAGTGAATTGATGTACCAAGGTAAAGCCACCGAGAATCACATGATCGCCCAAATGAACATGGCCGGCTATGGATGCGCCATTAGCCATAATGACATGATCGCCCACCACGCAATCATGCGCGACGTGAGCATAGGCCATAAACAGGTTATCACTGCCAATCAGGGTTAATCCGCGATCTTGAACGGTGCCGCGATGAATCGTGACAAACTCACGAATGACATTCCGATCGCCAATTTCCAGCCGCGTGACTTCATTGGCATATTTTTTATCTTGTGGATCTTCACCAATGGACGAAAACTGATAAATATGATTATCCCGCCCTATCGCGGTCGGGCCTTTAATCACGACATGCGGTTCAATCACCGTTCCCATTTCAATCTGAACGCCCGGCCCGATAATGCTGAACGGGCCGATTTCCACATCATCTTCAATATCGGCTTCAGGCGATACAACCGCACGCGGATCAATCATTGCGGCACCGAGGCGGCGCACATAATCTGTGCACGCGCCGCTAACTGTCCATCGACACTGGCCTGGCAATCAAACGTCCAGATATGGCGCTTACGATTGACCAACACCGCTTCTAATTCCAACCTGTCACCCGGAACCACCTGCTTTTTGAAGCGTGCTTTATCAATACCCGCTAAAAAATAAACGGTGCCCGATACACAGTTTTCATCGCTCTGAGAGGTCAGCAATGCTGTGGTTTGTGCTAAAGCTTCCATAAGCAAAACCCCAGGCATGACCGGCAACTCAGGAAAATGTCCCTGAAAGAAAGGTTCGTTGATGCTGACATTTTTTATCGCCAGCATGCGCTCACCCGGCTCACACTGCAACACCTTGTCGACCAGTAAAAATGGATAACGATGTGGCAGTAATTCGGTAATTTTTGCAATATCTAAATAGGCTGTCATCAGTCAGTATTCGCTTAGTCCGACAATTGTTTCAGTTTGCTCTGAACTTGCGCGGTCACATCGACTTTGTCGCTGGCGTAAATAACACCATCGGTTAACAACAGATCAAAGCTTTGATCTTTGGCCAAGGCTCTGATAGCTTCGACGATACGGCGTTGTAATTTACCCAGCTCTTCATTTCGGCGCATGTTAAAGTCTTCCTGAAATTCCTGCTGAGAACGCTTTGCTTCACGCTTTTTGGCAATAATATCGCGTTCCAACTTGCGACGTTCAGATTCACTCATCACCGAAGCATCACGCGCCAGTTTTTCTTCCAGCGTCTGAATTTCTTTTTGCTGCGCCACCAGGTGTTTATCGCGTGGTTTAAATTCCTGCTCCAGCCGTTTTTTGGCTTTTGCGGCCTGTGGTGCTGTTTCCAGCACTTTCGCCACATTCACAAAGCCAACTTTCAATTCCGCATAGCTGATATTCGTTACAAAGACTAACGCCAGGAAAAAAGCGATTTTTGTTTTCATCATTAACCATCCTCAGGTTTATGTCATAAAGTGTTTAATTATAGGGGAAAAGTAATTCATACTCTACACACAGAAGCGTTAATCACTTCAACAGCCCGTTTTCAGCAAGCCTTCGACAAAAAACAAATCATCGGTATGCTAGGCAATTCGCAATAAATATAAATTAAAATCCCGATCCAAATGAAAATTGAAAAGACTGTTTATTGTCATTTGGTTTCGAATTCATCGGCACCGCAACACTCACCGTCAATGCACCGAATGGGGACAACCACTCCCCCGAAATACCGACAGAGTAACGCATATTGCTAAATGTAAATGTTTTATTAATCGTACCGGCATCGACAAATGCCCCCATCCGTACCGACTTGCTATCCTGCATAAATGGCACCGGAAACAACAATTCCGCCTTACCCACAATTTTACTAGCGCCACCGAAAGCGCGGTTATTGGAATCCCGAGGACCTAAGGTATTCGCTTTAAATCCGCGTATTGAGCGTACGCCACCGGCGAAATAATGTTCGAAAAACGGTAAAGACTTGGTATTGCCATAGCCATCGCCATAAGCCGCCTCACCGAGCAAACGAAAGGTAAAATCTTTACTGATAGGAAAATACTGTTGCTGTTTGTATGAGACTTTATAGTAGGTTAAATCACTACCGGGTACCGTAGCCAGTGCAGAAAAGCGCTGCTGCCCACCGGATGTCGGAAACAAGGCCCGGTTCAAGGTATCATGGGTCCAACCGACAGCTGCCGAAATCGTAAGGAATGATTTACCTTGCTGCGAAACAAAATCTTTGATTTCAGTGGAGGTAAATGACCCCGTTTTCAGCGTCGTGTATTTAGCATCAAAATTAAAGCGCAAGCGATCAAATTCATTTAACGGTATTCCAAAATTAAAACCCGTATTGATGACATCGGTTGTATAGTTCGAAATATTGGCATTATTGGCATTGCGCGATACATAACCTAAATCATACCCCATACTGACGCCATCGAGTGTATAGTAAGGATTAAAATAACCGAACCGATATTGCGTGGTCACAGAACTGTTATTAAATGCCAGGTTGACTCGCTTACCGGTGCCAAACACATTATCTTGCGACACATTAGCATTAATGATCAACCCTTGTGTTTGTGAAAAACCGATCCCGGCCGACAAATTCCCGGATGACCGCTCGGTGACTGAATAATTGACATCCACCTGATCCGATGTTCCCACTACGGGTGGTGTTTCCACATTGACATCCTTAAAATAACCTAAGCGTTTCAACCGTGTTTTAGAACGCTCAATCTTCTGAGTCACCGCCCAGGCCGCTTCCATTTGGCGCATTTCCCGGCGCAATACTTCGTCCCGGGTTTTTGTATTGCCTTTCATATTGATACGACGGACATAGACACGTTTTCCGGGATCGACAAAAAACGTCATCACAACCGTTTTATTTTTTTCATCAATTTCCGGCACCATATTGACGTTGGCAAAGAGATAGCCCTCATCACCGAGACGATCCGAAATCGCCTTTGACGTCAATGTGGCATTTTTACGCGAAAAAATCTCCCCCGGACCGACTTGAACATGATCAATCAACTCTTGCGGCGGCACGACAAGATTACCGGTCAAGCGCACCTTTTCCAAAGTATATAAATCACCTTCCTTGATATTGATGGTGATATAAATTTCCTTTTTATCGGGCGTCAAAGTGACTTGTGTCGAATCGATGCCGAATTTGATATAACCCCGATCCAAATAATACGAGCGTAATCTTTCCAAATCCGCAGACAGTTTTTGCTTGGCGTATTGATCGTCTTTGGTATAGAACGACAGCCAGTTTGTTGGCCTTAATTCAAATAAACCCAGTAAGGTATCACTATCGAATGTTTTATTGCCGACCAGGTTGATTTGCTTGATTTTTGCGACCCGGCCTTCTGAAATTTTAATCAGTATGGCCACCCGGTTACGGGTTAATTGTGTCACTTCGGTTTTTATTTTGACGCCGTATTTACCATGACTGAAATATTGTCGCGTCAATTCCTGTTCGACTTTTTCCAGTAATTGCCGATTAAACACCTTGCCTTCCGACAGACCGATCGTATTCAAGGCTTTTTCCAGGTCTGCCTTCTTGATGTCTTTATTGCCTTCAAAAATAATTTTGGCAACCGAGGGACGTTCCTGCACATGCACAATCAACACGTCGCCGGATCGCTCCAAGGCCACATCTTTGAAAAAACCGGTTTTAAACAACGCCCGAATCGCGGCGGCGGCTTTTTGCGAGGTAAAATCTTCACCGACACTGACGGGCAAATAGTTAAACACGGTGCCGGCAGAAATGCGTTGCAGACCAAAAACCTGGATATCTTTAACCACAAAGGCATGAGCGCCTCTGGCAACACATAGCATCAGGAAAAGGATTAAAACCTGAAAAAGTCGCGCTGTTTTCAAAAGATTAGTCCGGTTAAAATAAAAATGCTCTGGATTATATCACGCTCTTGTGACAGGAAAGGTTAAGACCTCATCGATTGATGTTTTATTCAGTAGAATCATCAACAGCCGATCCAGGCCTATCGCAATACCACTGCACTCGGGCAATCCTGCCTGCAACGCCGCCAGAAAACGTCTGTCTTTCTCAACCTCAGGCAATCCATGCTGGCGACGCCAGGCCACCTCCCGGTCAAAGCGCTGCGCCTGCTCGTCGGCATCCGTCAGCTCCCGAAAGCCATTCCCCAACTCAACCCCATCAACGAAGACCTCAAAACGTTCGGCAAGCCGGGGATTTTCAGGATGAATCCGGGCCAATGCGGACTGAAGGGCCGGATAATGATATACCCGATATAAACAGCCTGCTTTCATTTTAGGCTGTACGACATGGGAGAATATAAAATCCAGCCATACGCCGTGATCCTCTACGCATATTTCAATGGCCTCGTGCAAATTTTCACGCCGCACAAAAGCCTGCCACATTGGCAAATCGAACACTAATGGATCGAGCCCTGTCGTCTGCTGAAAAATGTCCTGATAACTTATCGGTGGCAAAATCTGCAATGCGCGCCGGGGCAAAACCAGGTGCTCGAACAGTTCAGCCACTTCCTGCATTAAATCCTGCAAAGTAAAATCAAGCCGATACCATTCCAGAATAGTAAATTCAGGATTATGAAAACGACCCGATTCACTATTGCGAAATGCCTTACAGATTTGATAAATACAACCACTGCCGGCGGCCAACAACCGTTTCATGGCAAATTCCGGCGATGTCTGCAAAAACAAGCGGGGATTGTCCGGTGGATCATTAAACCGGGTGCTGAAAAAATCCAGCTGCGGATCGGTTCCCGTCGCATGACATAGTAGCGGCGTTTCCACCTCCAGCACCGCGCGCTGCTGAAAAAACTGACGAACAGCTATCAACATCTCGGCACGTTCGTGCATCACATCTAATGCACAACGCGGCCGCCAATCCATGTGTTTCAATTACTCTTTAACGCGGGAGACATACTCGCCGCTGCGCGTATCCACCTTAATCACCTCACCCGTCTGCACAAACAACGGCACCCGAACGACTGCACCCGTTTCCAATGTGGCCGGTTTACCACCGCCACCCGAGGTATCGCCTTTCAAGCCCGGATCGGTTTCAGTAATCGCCAGTTCGACAAAATTAGGTGGCGAAACGCTCAAAGGCGAATCATTCCATAGTGTCACAACACACATATCCTGTTCTTTCAGCCATTGTTTGGCCTCGGCGACGGCATTAGCATCGGCCTGATATTGTTCAAAGGTATCCGGCACCATAAAATACCAGAACTCGCCATCGTTATAGAGATACTGCATATCGATTTCAACGACATCAGCCCCTTCTACCGTTTCACCCGACTTGAATGTTCGCTCAATCACCCGGCCATTTTTTAAATTTCGAACCTTGACTCGATTAAATGCCTGACCTTTACCCGGTTTGACAAACTCGTTTTCAACAATCGAATATGGATCTGAATCCAGCATAATTTTCAGGCCGGCCTTGAATTCATTGGTGCTATATGTCGCCATTTTTCCTCGCGTGAACAAACCATAAAGATAAAGCATTATAATGGATAGATTTCGCTATTCAACTGCTTTGATCAGAAACAAACCCTTGAAAACCATCGACACACTTAATCCAACAGCTTCGGAGTCCTGGCAACAACAACTCAACCATGCGTTCAGCCAGGTTGATGCCCTCTGTCATTATTTGAATATTGACATGGACAGCTTGCCTGAACTACAAGCAAATGCCTCATTTCCTGTCAAGGTGCCGCGCTGCTTTGCCGATTGCATGGAGCCGGGCAATCCTGATGACCCACTGCTGAAACAAGTCCTTCCCTTGCAGGAAGAAAACATCGCGGTTGCCGGTTTTGTTAGCGATCCGGTCGGCGACCTGGCCGCTATGGCTGAAGCCGGCCTCATTCATAAATACCAGGGCCGCGCTCTGCTGATCACGACAGCCGCCTGTGCCATACACTGCCGTTATTGTTTCCGGCGCAATTTTCCCTACATCGACAATCAAATCACCCCACAAAAACGACATCGCGCACTGGATTATATCGCTCATCATAGCGAACTTGAGGAAATCATCCTCAGCGGCGGCGACCCTTTACTGCTGAGCGACAACAAGCTGGAACAACTGCTTGAAAACCTGCAAAAGATCCCACACATCAAACGCATTCGACTACACAGTCGCTTGCCCGTTGTCCTTCCCGCCCGTATCACGCCGCATTTAGTTCAGCTACTCGCCTCCGGCCCGCAAAAAACCATTCTGGTATTGCACGCCAACCATCCAAACGAACTCAGTGCACAGGTTGCCGTGGCCTGCCAACAACTTAAATCCAGGAACATTACCCTGCTCAACCAAAGTGTTCTGCTAAAAGGCGTCAATGATTGCGCCGATACACTCTACGCTTTAAGTGAAAGACTGTTTGAATGCGATATTCTGCCCTATTATCTGCATCAACTCGACCCGGCTCAAGGCACGGCCCACTTCGCCATCAGTGACTCGAAAGCGTTATCCCTATACCATCAAATACAATCCCGATTACCCGGCTATCTGGTGCCTAAACTGGTTCGCGAAATTGCAGGAGCCGCTTATAAAATACCTTTGATGCGTTAACGGGATATTCCAATTGTAATGACTTGCCTATATCCCCCATACCTTATATTATAGAACGGTTACTATCTCCCAAAAATGAATGATATCCTTTCACGGTTATCAATTTCTAACAACAAGTAACATTCCAAAAGGAAACTACGATGTCAAAAATCTTAGACGAAATTCTGCTTGCCAACCGCGAATATGCCAGCACCTTTGACAAGGCTGATTTGCCGATGCCTCCAGGCCGGCATTTTGCCATCCTGACCTGCATGGACGCTCGCCTCGATCCGGCTAAATATGCGGGATTATCAGAAGGCGACGCACACGTCATCCGCAATGCTGGCGGCCGCGCCAGTGATGACGCCATCCGCTCACTTGTAATTTCATATAAACTGCTGGGTACCCGCGAATGGTTCGTGATTCACCATACCGATTGCGGCATGCAAACATTTACCGATAACGTTATGGAAGACTTGTTAAGTAAAAGTTTGAAAGCAGCCAGCATTGATGCCAATGGCTGGCATGATTGCTGCGAAGGCCCAGGCTCTGCGGATGGCAAATACATCAAGTGGCTGACCATTAAAGACCAGCCCACAAGCGTAACCGAGGACGTCATTCGAATCAAATCACATCCTCTCGTTCCAAGCGACATTCCTGTTTACGGCTATATCTACGATGTTAAATCCGGCAGTCTGATCGAAGTCCCTGAAGCGACAGAAGCGGGCAAAGTTCAGTAACTATCGGACCCATAACCACCGGCGTCATGCTTGGGCCGGTGGTTTTCTGATAAACAATAAAAAAGCCGCCAGGTTTAAAACTGGCGGCTTTTTTATTTTTTTGGTGCCGATGGCCGGACTTGAACCGGCACGACCGAAGTCACCACCCCCTCAAGATGGCGTGTCTACCAATTTCACCACATCGGCTTATTTGATTATTTTTTTGCGTCGTCAGCTGGGTTTACAACGGCATCCTCAGCTTTCTGCGCAGTGCTACCCGCGTCTTTGACGTTCGGCGCGACTACTTTTTCACTTGCTTTTTTAGCCGCATCTGTTACAGCTGGCACCTCTTCTGTTGTTGCTGCCGCAGCCGTTGAACCAGAGCTTTCAGGAACATCGCTGGACAAAGGCACATCAGAAATTTCGGGCGTTTCCATAATATCGGTCGTTTGACCGGTATTACCCGCTATAAAAGCCAAACCCAAACTCGTCATAAAAAACAATGCTGCAAGTATAGCTGTGGTTCTGGATAGAAAAGATGCTGCACCTTGCGCACCAAAAACAGAACCTGACGATCCGCTACCAAAAGCCGCGCCGGCATCCGCCCCTTTTCCATGCTGCATTAAAACCAGCCCGATAACACTCAAGCCCAGTAACACATGGACAACGATAATAACCTGATACATATTTCCCTACTACTTGTTAAACTGAGCGATAAATGCTCAAGAATGATTCGGCATCTAATGATGCGCCACCAATCAACCCGCCATCAATGTCGTTCATAGACAAAAGCTCTCCGGCATTTTCGGGCTTCATGCTGCCACCATAAAGAATTTGTACATTTTTAGCGACGTCCGCATTTTGTTTGGCCAAGCCTTCACGAATGTATTGGTGAACTTCTTGTGCCTGTTCTGCAGTCGCCGTTTTACCGGTACCAATCGCCCACACGGGTTCGTAAGCAATGACCGCATTCGCCAAGGCGTCCACTCCGGCCGCCTCAATGACGACGCCGAGCTGCTGATCAATGACCGAAAAGGTTTTATCCTGTTCGCGTTCTTCCAAAGTTTCGCCAATACACAAAACCGGCGTCACGCCTTGTTTTTGCGCCTGACAAAAGCGTGCCGCCACGGACGCATCGGTATCGCCATAATAAGTACGACGTTCTGAGTGACCCACCAGCGCATAAGTGCACCCGCAATCTTTCAGCATGGTTGCTGAAATTTCACCCGTATAAGCCCCTTTTTCCTGATCGGCGACATTCTGTGCACCCAGCGCCACAGGAGTTGACTCAATGATACTAAGAACATCAGACAGATAAACAAAAGGAACACAAACGGCTATCCCCTGATCCCCCGCATCCAGGCCAGCAACAATCGCTTTTGCAAGCGCTTGACTTTCCGCGCGAGTCCCATTCATTTTCCAGTTTCCCATGATCAAAGTTTGACGCATCACTCAACTCCAGGACAATATAAAACCCGCTATATTAAAGGGAATGGAACTGTTTTTCAAGCAGTGATTGCATTCCTGACATCTTCAGCCAGCTGATGAGCATATTTTACAACCTCATCGGCATTGACACCTTCGACCATCACCCGAATCAGCGGTTCGGTTCCGGACGCGCGTAATAATACCCGTCCATTGTCGCCCAGTTTCTTTTCAACCGCAGCAACAGCCTTTTTAATGCTATCAAACTTATTGATATCGACTTTTTTGGCGACACGGACATTAACCAGCTCCATCGGATATTTTTGCATCCCGGATTTCAATTCTGCCAGGCTCTTTCCGCTCACTTGCATTTCAGACAATACTTGTAATGCCGCAACAATGCCGTCACCGGTTGTCGTTCTGTCCAGGCAAATAATATGCCCTGAACCTTCGCCACCTAAAACACCGTTTTCCTTGAGTAACATTTCCATGACATAGCGGTCACCGACATTGGCGCGCATCAACGTTATCCCTTCAGCCTTTAAGGCATGCTCCATCCCCAGATTTGTCATCAACGTGCCGACAACAGGCCCTGTTAACTGTCCGGCTTTCAAGCGTGATTTCGCGATGATATAAATCAGCTCATCGCCATCGACAACCTCACCCTGATGATCGACCATAATCAGACGGTCACCATCACCATCCAAGGCAATACCCAAATCCGCACGGTATTCCTTGACTTTTTCGACCAGCGCTTGCGTATTCGTCGCGCCACAATCTTCATTGATATTCAACCCATCCGGATTGACGCCAATGGAAACGACTTCGGCCCCAATTTCCCTGAACACATGCGGTGCAATATGATACGTCGCGCCATTGGCGCAATCGACCACGATACGCATGCCGCTAAAGTCGAGTTTTAAGGGTACGGTTGATTTACAAAACTCGATATAACGACCGGCCGCATCACTGACCCGTTGCACTTTACCTAATTGAGATGAGTCCACCGTGGTCATGTCTGAATCGATATAGCGTTCTATTTGATATTCCAGTTCATCAGGCAGCTTGGTACCTTCGACCGAAAAAAACTTGATGCCGTTGTCAAAATAAGGATTATGCGAGGCGCTGATTACGATTCCGGCACGCGCCCGTAATGTCCGGGTCAAATACGCAATACCCGGGGTCGGCATGGGGCCAAGCATTTTTGCATCGACACCGGCGGCCGACAGCCCGGCTTCCAGTGCGGATTCAAACATATAACCTGAAATACGGGTATCTTTGCCGACCAGAATAAAACCACGCCCTTCCTTGGCAAAGACCCGGCCGACTGCCCAACCCAGTTTCAATACAAAATCGGCCGTGATTGGATAATCGCCAACCTTTCCTCGAATCCCATCGGTACCAAAATATTTTTTATTTGTGCTCATATTTCTGTTTGCCGTTGCTATGTATACTCAAAAAAAAAGAGGCGGTAAAGCCTCTTTTAGTGTAGTCCGTTTTACGATTTCTGCCCGGCCGCATCACCTGACGGCGACTCTTTTTCATCTGACTTCGCACCCACACGACCACCTTTAGATGCCGAATCATCATCCCAGTCTTCCGGCTTTCTGATCGGGCGTCGGTTTATCGCATCATCAATCTGATCTTTATCGATCGTTTCATACTTAATCAACGCTTCCGCCATGGCATGCAGAATATCCACATTTTCCTTGAGGATTTTATCGGCGCGATCGTAATTGCGGTCAATAATGGCGCGCACTTCTTCATCGATCAAATGCGCGGTATCTTCGGCCACGGTTTTATGCTGTGTCACCGAGCGCCCCAGAAAAACCTCGCCTTCTTCTTCACTATACGTCAAAGGCCCGAGCCGTTGCGAAAGCCCCCATTTTGTCACCATATTACGGGCAATTTCAGTTGCACGCTCGATGTCATTTGATGCACCGGTAGACACTTCCTCCCAGCCAAAAATCAATTCTTCGGCAATACGACCGCCATACAGACTGGAAATCTTACTGTCGAGTTTGCGCTTGCTCATGCTATATTCATCATGCTCGGGAAGAAACATCGTCACACCCAATGCACGCCCCCTCGGCATGATACTGACTTTATAGACCGGATCATGCTCCGGCACCATTTTTCCGACGATGGCATGGCCGGCTTCATGATACGCCGTCATTTTCTTTTCTTTTTCAGTCATCACCATAGAGCGGCGCTCCGCCCCCATGATGAGCTTGTCTTTGGCCATTTCCAAATCCGCCATCGTCACCAGCTTTTTGCTCAGTCGCGCGGCCTGCAAGGCGGCCTCATTGACCAGGTTAGCCAGATCAGCTCCTGAAAACCCCGGCGTACCTTGAGCAATATATTTGACCTCCACATCATCGGCAGTCGGCACTTTACGCAAATGAACCTTCAGGATTTGTTCACGCCCTTTGACATCCGGCAAGCCAACGACCACCTGCCGGTCGAAACGTCCAGGACGCAATAAGGCTTTATCCAATACATCAGCGCGGTTGGTTGCGGCAATAACAATAATGCCTTCATTGCCTTCAAAACCATCCATTTCGACTAACAGCTGATTCAAGGTTTGTTCGCGCTCATCATTACCGCCCCCTAAACCGGCGCCCCGAGAACGCCCTACAGCATCGATCTCATCGATAAAGATAATACAAGGGGCATGTTTTTTAGCTTCTTCAAATAAATCCCTGACCCGAGATGCACCGACGCCGACAAACATTTCCACAAAGTCAGAACCTGAAATGGTAAAAAACGGTACTTTTGCTTCACCGGCAATTGCACGTGCCAACAGGGTTTTACCCGTTCCTGGCGGCCCAACCATCAACGCACCTTTTGGCACCCGACCACCCAGCTTCTGATACTTGGCGGGGTCTTTCAAAAAATCCACCATCTCAGCCACTTCTTCTTTGGCCTCATCACAGCCGGCAACATCATCAAAGGTCACTTTGTTTTGTTTCGGATCAATCATTCTGGCCTTGTTCTTGCCAAAACCCAACGCGCCACCTCGACCTCCGGCACCACCTTGCATTTGCCGCATAAAAAACACCCATACGGCAATCAACAGCAAGATTGGCCCAAACGAGATAAACATCTGCATGAGAAAAGAAGGCTCTTCCGGCGGTTTGGCCTTAATATCCACACCATCGGCAATTAAATCATCCACCAGGTGAATATCATTCGGTGCATAACTTTTAAACAGTTGTCCGCTGCGCATTTTGCCGATGATTTTGTGATCCTCAATAACCACCTCCTGAACCTGACCGGCTTTGGCAGCATCCAGAAACTGGCTATAGGACAGGTTTTCCGCGGTCTGAAGCCCCCTGGGGCCAAAATTGTTGAAAACAGACATCAATACGATGGCGATGATGACCCACAACACCAGATTTTTAAACATATCGTTCAAATTACACACTCCAGACTGATTCGTCTCGAAAAATTAAGAATTAATTGTAACAAGGATTAACCTGAGGATTTACTGCAAAATATTGTGCAACCCATGAAACCACGCTAAGTCGGCCTTTTAAAACCCTTTGCCAGGATATAAACTTCATTACTCCTGGCTCGCGAGGCTTTGGGTTTTCGGATAACCACCGATGAAAAACTCGCCTTCACTTGCCGGTGATATTCATCGAAACCTGCTCCCTGAAACATCTTGATTAAAAATATCCCCTCCTGGCATAACAGGGTATTAGCCGCATCAAGCGCCAACTCGCCCAGATAAATGGCACGCGGCAAATCAACCGCCTTGTTGCCACTCAGATTCGGTGCCATATCGGATAATAAAAGATGCACCGGAGCGCCGGCCAAAACCGTGTACAGCTGTTCCAACACCTCATCCTCCCGAAAATCGCCCTGAATAAAATCGACACCGGTAATCGGCTCGATAGGCAACAAATCCAGGCCGATGACTTTATTTTTTTTACTGACTATTTTTCTGACGTATTCAGTCCAGCCACCGGGCGCTGCACCGAGATCGACAACATTCATATCAGGTCGAATAATCTTGTCTTTGTCCTGAATTTCCATCAGTTTAAAAACTGCTCGGGAGCGCAAGCCCATCGCCTGGGCTTTTTTGACATATTCATCCTGAAAATGCTCTTGCATCCATTGATTACTGCTTTTACTTCTCGCCATATTGTTGGGTAGTGTAGAATTAGGTCTTCTTATACGCTATGCCATTCTGCATAGGAAACGTACCTAACGACTAAAGGTTAACTGTGAACGCTGCTGAAAAAAAGAAACTAAAATCTCAGGCCCATGCCTTAAAACCCGTTGTCACAATTGGTCAATTGGGATTAACGGAAGCGGTTATCAAAGAAACAGATATCGCACTCAACGCCCATGAGCTGATTAAGATTAAAATCCGAGCCAACAAGGAACAACGCCTTGAAATTCAACATCAGCTTTGCCAGGAAACACATGCAGAGCCTGTTCAGATGATCGGACAAATTGCTGTTATTTATAGAAAAAACCTGGATAAATAAAACAACGTCGGTTAAGCCACAGTAAAACCAGCGGCTTAACCGTAAGCCCCCAATCGTCTAAATATATTCTATTTTGATAATTTCGTATTCTTTCTCACCACCCGGGGCCTTAACCGTCACCACATCTTCAACTTCCTTGCCAATCAACGCCCTGGCAATCGGTGAGCCGATCGAAATACGCCCAGCCTTGATATCGGCTTCATCTTCACCCACGATTTGATAAGTCACCGTTTTTTCGTCATCTATATCTTCAATCGTTACCGTTGAGCCAAAAACAACCTTGCCTTTGGCATCCATTTGCGTCACATCGATAATTGTGGCATTGGCCAACTTGCCTTCTATTTCGGCAATACGGCCTTCCGCAAAACTCTGTTGTTCCCGTGCGGCATGGTATTCGGCGTTTTCTTTCAAATCACCGTGTTCCCGCGCTTCGGCTATCGCCGCAATAATGCGCGGACGAATGACTGTTTTTAGTTCTTCCAGTTCTTCACGCAATTTATTTGCGCCCGTAACCGTTAAAGGAAATTTTTGCATAAACCACTCCATCTCATAGCCACCGCCATCCTGTTGATGCGGTGTTTTAAAAACTTTACAAAGGTCTTGTCAAAAACAAAACCGCTTTCATTACACGTTTTCGTGCAGATCTTTCAATTGATTGACACTGCCCGCATCGAGTTCACCCAGCGCAAAGCATGCCGCCTTAGCACCTGCCATGGTGGTGTAATAGGTTACTCGGTGCTGCAAGGCTTCACGCCGCATGGTGAACGAGTCGGCGATTGATTTCAGGCCTTCGGTGGTATTGATAATCAACTGAATCTGATCATTCTTGATCATGTCGACCGTATTCGGTCGCCCTTCGTTCACTTTAAACACCACTTCACAATCAATACCGGCATCCTGCAACACTTTCGCCGTCCCTTTAGTCGCCACAATCTGATAATTTTTATCGATCAACATGTGGGCAATTTCAGCCGCTTTGGGTTTGTCGCGCTCACGAATACTCATCAGCACCTTACCACTGTGGCTTAAATCCACGCCTGCGGCGCGCTGCGATTTCGCGAATGCCTCACCAAAGGTTTCGCCAACGCCCATGACTTCGCCGGTCGATTTCATTTCCGGCCCTAACAAGGGGTCTACGCCTGGAAATTTAACGAACGGAAATACCGCTTCTTTGACCGAATAATACTCAGGGATTCTTTCTTCGGTAACGCCCTGTTGTTTAAGGGTTGTTCCCGCCATGACCCGGGCGGCAATCTTGGCCAGTGGATAACCGGTCGCCTTGGACACAAACGGTGCGGTTCGAGATGCGCGGGGATTGACTTCCAAAACGTAAACCGTTTCGCCCTGAATCGCAAACTGCGTATTCATCAAACCACGCACACCCAAAGCTTCGGCCATGCGTGCCACCTGTTCTCGCAACTGCATTTGCAAATGCTCGGCTAAATCATAAGGCGGAATCGAACAGGCTGAATCACCCGAATGCACCCCGGCCTGCTCGATATGCTCCATCAAGCCGCCGATCAGCACCGTTTCGCCATCATAAATAGCATCGACATCCATTTCCACCGCATCATCGAGAAAACGATCCAGCAACACCGGCGAATCGTTGGATACGCTAACGGCCTCTTTCATATAACGCTGCAAACCGTCTTCATCGGTCACGATTTCCATGGCGCGACCGCCCAACACATATGAAGGCCGCACCACCAACGGATATCCCAGTTCCTTGGCGGCATTGAGCGCCTGCTCGACCGAACGGGCCGTCGCATTCGGTGGCTGTTTAAGTCCTAATCGTTCCAGCAATTTCTGGAAACGTTCGCGATCTTCGGCCAAATCAATAGAATCCGGCGAGGTGCCAATAATCGGCGCGCCCAACGCCTCCAAAGCGCGGGCCAATTTCAATGGCGTCTGGCCGCCATATTGCACAATCACCCCTTTAGGTTTTTCCAGAGCGATAATCTCCAGCACATCTTCCAGCGTCAAGGGCTCAAAATACAATCGGTCTGAGGTATCAAAATCGGTCGATACTGTTTCCGGGTTGCAATTGATCATGATGGTTTCATAACCGTCTTCGCGTAAGGCCAATGCAGCATGAACACAGCAATAATCAAATTCAATCCCCTGACCGATGCGGTTTGGACCACCGCCGAGAATAATAATCTTATCCCGATCGGTTGGCCGTGCTTCGCATTCCATCTCGTAGGTGGAATACAAATAGGCGGTATCCGAGGCAAATTCGGCCGCACAGGAATCAATCCGCTTATACACCGGCCGAATATTTTGCTTGTGTCGCGCATTACGTATTTCAGACTCTTTAGTATCGAGCAATTTGGCCAACCGGGCATCGGAAAAGCCTTTACGCTTCAAGCGTAACAAGGTTTCCGCCGACACGGTTGCCAGCGTTTTGGTCGCCAGAGTTTTTTCAGTGTCAACCAGATCCTGAATCTGCGCCAAAAACCAAGGGTCAATCTTGCTGGCTTCGTGAATATCTTCAAAGGACAAACCGCCACGAAATGCATCTGCGACATACCAAAGCCGATGCGGCCCAGGATGACGCAGCTCACTCAATATGGTGTCCTGAGCATTATCCGCCGCCAGATCAATCCATTCATCCAGGCCATCGACACCCACCTCAAGTCCGCGCAAAGCCTTTTGCAGGGATTCCTGAAACGTGCGCCCGATTGCCATAACCTCGCCAACCGATTTCATTTGGGTGGTCAAGCGGTCATCGGCCTGCGAAAATTTTTCAAAGGTAAAACGCGGCACCTTGGTGACGACATAATCAATTGTCGGCTCAAAGGACGCCGGTGTCGCCCCGCCGGTAATTTCGTTTTTCAATTCATCCAGGGTGTAACCAACCGCCAGTTTGGCCGCCACCTTGGCGATAGGAAAACCTGTCGCCTTCGATGCCAGCGCTGAAGAGCGCGATACCCGGGGATTCATTTCGATCACGACCAGACGGCCATTATCCGGGTTGATGGCAACCTGCACATTAGAGCCACCCGTATCGACGCCAATTTCACGCAATACCGCCAGCGAAACATTCCTGAGAATCTGATACTCCTTGTCCGTCAACGTTTGTGCCGGGGCTACCGTGATCGAATCACCAGTATGCACGCCCATCGGATCAAGATTTTCGATTGAACAGACGATGATGCAATTATCTTTGGAATCGCGCACCACCTCCATTTCGTATTCCTTCCAACCGAGTACCGATTCTTCAATCAGTAATTCCCTGGTCGGCGACAATTCCAGGCCACGCTCGCAAATTTCGATAAACTCTTCTTTGTTGTAAGCGATACCACCGCCGCTACCACCCATGGTAAATGACGGCCGGATAATAGTTGGATAGCCGACCTTGGCCTGTGCGGCAAAAGCCTCTTCCATATTATGTGCCGTTTCCGAACGCGGCACGTCAAAGCCGATACGGCGCATGGCCTGATTGAACAAATCCCGGTCTTCAGCTTTATGAATGGCTTCTTTGGTCGCGCCGATCATTTCAACCTGATACTTCTCCAGCACACCGTGTGCATCCAGATCCAAAGCACAATTCAAAGCAATCTGTCCGCCCATGGTCGGTAAAATGGCATCGGGCCGTTCTTTGGCGATGATTTTTTCGACCGTCTGCCAATCAATCGGCTCAATATAGATAGCATCGGCCATATCCGGATCCGTCATAATCGTCGCTGGATTGGAGTTAACCAGAATGACGCGATAGCCTTCTTCACGTAATGCTTTACAGGCTTGTGTGCCTGAATAGTCAAACTCACAGGCCTGACCAATCACAATAGGGCCCGCGCCCAGCAATAAAATGGATTTTATATCGGTTCTTTTTGGCATGTTCTTCCGCTTGGCGTTAGGAGTGGGTACGGTTCATCATGGCAACGAAGTCGTCAAACAAAAATTCGACATCGTGCGGTCCGGGGCTGGCTTCAGGATGCCCCTGAAAACCCATAGCTGGGCAATCGCTGCGCTCGATTCCTTGCAGACTGCCATCGAACAAGGAATGAAAGGTCGCTTTGAGCTCAGCCGGCAGACTGTTTTCATCCACCGCAAAACCGTGATTTTGACTGCTGATCATGACACGACCGGTGGATTTTTGCTGCACAGGATGGTTGGCGCCGTGATGGCCGAATTTCATTTTTACCGTCTTTGCACCACTTGCCAACGCTAAAAGCTGATGTCCCAGGCAAATACCAAAAACCGGCAGTTTTTCGGCCAAAATGGTTTTAATCGCCTCTATCGCATACGTACATGGTTCAGGGTCGCCGGGGCCATTGGACAAAAACACGCCATCGGGCTGCATGGCCAAAACATCTTCTGCCGGTGTCGTTGCCGGAACGACGGTGACTTTACAACCACGATTCACCAGCAAACGTAAAATATTGCGTTTGACGCCAAAGTCATAGGCGACAACATGCTTGTCAAATTGCTCAACCTGCCGATGCCCTTCACCCAGCCGCCATATATCTTGTTGCCAGACATAAGGTGCCTGGGTCGTAACCTCTTTGGCCAAATCCATCCCTTTCAACCCTGGGAATTTGTCGATGGCGCGTAACGCTGTATTTTCATCGACGTCATCACCCGCCATGACACAGCCACGTTGTGCGCCTTTATCGCGCAACAGGCGCGTCAGTTGTCGGGTGTCGATATCCGCAATCGCCACCACATTATGTTGCTTTAAATAGTCCGGCAGGCTTTGCTGACTGCGCCAGTTGCTGGCGATAACCGGTAAATCCCGAATCACCAGACCACTGGCATACACAGCATCGGATTCATCATCTTCCGGATTGGTGCCGACATTTCCTATATGGGGATACGTCAGGGTGACAATTTGACGTGCATAAGACGGGTCACTCAGGATTTCCTGATAGCCTGTCAGCGATGTGTTAAAAACCACTTCCCCAACCGCACAGCCATCTGCGCCAATCGAGGCTCCATGAAAAACCGTTCCATCTTCCAATACCAGCAATGCGGGCTTACTCAAGATCAGTCACCTTAAAATGTGCAAAACGGGACAAGCCGATACGACTTACCCCGCTCAAACTATAAAAAACCGAAGCCGCTTTAACAACGGCTAAATCTTTTTAATTTTACGTAATTTGCGCCTAGCTGGCAAACGACAACTCCAGCAATTCATTATTTAACATACCGGCGCGGTAACTATGACCTGATTCGATATTGCTCACAATGACACTGCCCGGGCTGAACAACATGCCATCGATTTTAAAGAAGTCATAATTATTGTCTTTAAACACCTGAGCAAAGGGCTTGCCATAATCACGCGAAGTACAGCTCGGCAGCTCTTTAGCCAGCTTTTCAGTCGCGTCATCGTCGCCTTTAACAAAGATATGCACCTGGCCTGCAAACAAAATAGCATCGTTTGTACGCCCCATCGCTTTAACAAAATCGGGATGCGGCGGACAAACAGGTGCGCTGCCACTGCCATCAACAATATTTTCCAGTGGAAAATGCAATTCATGCGCCTTGTGCATAGCGACTTCCAGCACACGCCCGACCACTTGCACGCAGCCCGCAATGCTACTGGTTGGCGTTATGATAATGGTCAACTTATCCGCTGTAATGCCACAGGCTGTCGCTACTTTTTCGACAATTTCAAGCGGCGGAACAGCGTCATTTTCAATAACCAGCGTCGCCTGCTCGGCGCTGTCGCGATAATTTAATTCAGCGTATAACTCTTCCACGGGCACGGTCTCGCCGTCTTTCTGTTTGGTCGCCATCGCCCGCGCCGGCCCTGATCCCAATGCATAATATTTTTCATGCGCCAGACTCCAGCCGGCATATTGGCTGCCGAGACACGACAAAACCGGATTACTGGTATGCACATTGACGCTTAACGGCCATTTATCGGTATAAGCCGAATGCAGCAGATTAACCGTTCCCAGTCCGCCCATACAAATTTCCGTGATAATACGACCGGCCTCCAATCCACCAGGCACGGTGATGCCGGCATCAATAATCGTGCAACCATTTTCCAGCCGACTGACTTTAACCCTTAAACGGTCGGCATCGTCAATCAGTTCCTGTACCAGCGGTTGAGTCAGTTGGTTTACACTCGCTTTAAATTGCATGTTTTAACACCTGTCTGTCATGTGGTCGATAAGCTGGCGTTCCTTGACGGCCAGCTGCTGTTTTATGGTTTTGGTATTATCGTTTGGCACAACCAGGCTGAACAGCGGTTCACCAGGCTGAATCAAGCTACCGGCTGGCGGCCTGTCTTTGACCTCGTCCGGCCAGCTCAGATTATGCCGCCCCCGCCGCAAACATTCTGCATAAACGATTTTATACGCACCAAACAGCCGCTTATTGTAGCTTATTTGCGGCTTTTTCGCTAAACAAGCCGCAATATGCGCGGCAACGATTTTTTCGTCATAGAGTTGCACGCTGGCCGATAACCGCGCATTGATTTCCAATATCCATAGCGTATTGTTGGCATAGATAAAATCCAGACTATTCAGCCCCCGCAGATCATAAATCTGCGTCAGCTTCGTCAGCCAGGCCAACACCTGTCGGGTTAATGCGACTGAAAACGCCGGCTCTGCCACCACGCCGGCAAACAAAAACGGATGCACATGGTTCACCGAACTCACCCATTGCCGATGAAAGCCAATAATCTCGACGTGATTCAACCCGGCTAAAAACAAAACCGACATCGCACGCCCCGACACATAACGCTGCCAATAGCCCGGATAGCCCGATGGCGGCGACACGGCATGCCGAATCCCCACGCCCCCTTCGCCGGCATAAGGTTTAAACAACCAGCCATCCATAGTTGCGGGCGTCTCAAAGCGTACCTCAGGATGCGGAACATCAAGCGACTTTAATACCTTAAAAAACTGTGCTTTATCTTGCAAAGACCGAAAAACGTTTGCCGTATTGCCCAGGATAACAGACTGTTGCTGCAAAAAATGCAATGTTTCGACTTCGTCCTCAAAGCCTGAGCCATAGATAACCGCATCAATAGAATAGCGTCTTGCCAACTGCCAAAAAGCAGGCTGGACAGCTTCAAGTGCTAAAGAATCAACCCGTTGCCAATCCCATGCGGCGGCCAGCATATCCAGATCGGCATAGCAATTGATGACCAATACCCGGTAACCCAATGCATTCAGCTTCTGCGCCAGCATGCGCCCCGAGCGGGCCACAACCAGTACGACCCTCAAGACACCCACACATTCGCGCGGCTGTTGCGTGCGCTGACAACGCGAAACGTAAGATTGGGATTATTCTGATAACGCGCGTTGAGTGCCTCTAATAATTGCTCGGCGCGCTCCGGCCCATCCACCGCACAGAAACCGGTCGGCCCCCAGGACGTTTGACCGATAGCGACCGCCCCCTGTTGCTGTAACCAGTGCATGGCATCGGCGACATCCTGACTGGTAAACACGCCACCTTGCACCGATGCAAAATGCTCACCAACCGCCGTTTGCAACTGCGTAATCACCTCACCAAAGCGCTGTATATCCTGCTCGGCGATAGCGGGCAAAGCCTGCATCAGCAACAAATAACACAGTTTTTCCGCCTGCGCCTGTGGAAACGGCGGCAACGCCTTGAATGCGCTGACCTCCTGTTTCCCATGCAAACCTTGCCCACGGCGGTCAAAGGCCAGCACAAAACGCCATTGCTCCGGCACTGCCATATGCGCAATCATCGGCGGCGTCACCGTATGCTCACCACGCCCGCCATCAACCACCAAACCGCCCTGCTCAAACACGCCGATACCGATCCCGGAACGCCGACCTCTATCTGCCAGACGGGCAACCTCACGCACACTCAACCCTAAATCATAAAAGGCATTCAACGCAGAGCCAATCGCCAGCGCCAGTTGCGTGCCCGATCCCAGTCCCACATGCTCAGGAATGGCTGTTTCAATATGCAGCGCCAGACCATCAGACACACCCAGTGCCTGACAAAGCTGCTGCGTACATATTTTTGCCCGCTCAACGACACAGCCTGTTACCGTCAATTGCCCGGCCTGCTGCAGAGTAAGACGCGTACTGATTTCATTTAAGGCAACACCGATGCTGCCAAAATGCCGCCCCAATGCACCACTCATATCAATAAAGCCCATATGCAAACGCGCCGGGGCAATCACAGAAACCTGTTTACCTGAATACTTCAATGTCTTGAATCAACCTGGATTAAAACCCTGCATTATACGCTTCGCACA
This sequence comes from uncultured Methylococcaceae bacterium, assembly GCA_913056195.1. Classification (GTDB taxonomy): domain Bacteria; phylum Pseudomonadota; class Gammaproteobacteria; order Methylococcales; family Methylomonadaceae; genus Methylomarinum. The sequence goes on from CAJXMF010000004.1 coordinate 49,842, forward strand.
GATGTTCGGCATACCTGCAATGCTTTTTATAAACTGTCAGAAAAATTTACCCTATGAACTGGGTATCTAATATGGTGAAGAATAGGATAATATTTACAAATAGCTTAGTTATAAAAACACATAAGGTAATAAATTTATGCAAACAGCTAAACAGGAAGCACTCAACATCATCGGCCAACTGCCAGAAGATACCGACATGGACGAAATCATGCACCGGCTCTATGTGCTGGATAAGATCAGAAGGGGACAGGAAGCGGTGGAACAGGGCAAGACCATCACCAGCGAAGAACTCAAGCGGGAAATCGATTCATGGTGATTTGGTCGGAACCGGCCAAGGCCGACTTACGTTCTATCCATGATTTTATTGCCCACGACTCCCAGCACTACGAAAAGAAGGTCACTCAGGATATTCGGGAGAAAACGAATGTTCTGGACGGATTACCGAAGATGGGTAAGAAAGTGCCAGAATTGAATGATGAAGCGGTCAGGGAGCTATCGCTGTATTCCTACCGGATTATTTATAAAATCACCCGAGTTGACAGGGTCACCTGCCAACCTTCGCATCAAGCTCGTTGACCCCTTGATTTTTCAGACGCACGCTGGCTTTTGAGGTAAACAAACTCAGGATCAAGATCTACCGCTGAATCCCACGCTATAGTGTCAAATGACACGCGAACTTGATTGAACGCATTCCGCGCTTTAAGTCTCTGAAAAACACCAAAGTCCAAATATGGTTTCATATCAAGAATTCCGCTCTCCCCGTTATCAAAGTCAATTGAGAGAAAGTAATCTTTAACCGGTGTGACATTTTTCACAGCTGGATACATAGTTCTACCTCTTGATGTAAAGCGGGTACATAACCGGAACTTGAGCAACGGTGATGGCTCTGTCTTTTTGCTAGATTTTCATCCAGAGTTTTGGCAATCAAGTGATAAGGATTAGTCATTAAGCAACCCAAGCAGCTGCACCAAACTCTCCAACGTATAATCGGCCAGTTGAACGGCCTCGCGGTTCGCGGGCAGGCACGAGGGAATGAAAACGCTGATTGCGCCGGCGCTTTTAGCGGCTTTAATGCCGGTCAGGGAGTCTTCCAGCACCAGACACGTTTGAATCGGTGCATTCAGCCTGTCGGCGGCATAGTTGAAAATATCCGGTGCGGGTTTACCCTGCTTGACCTGTTCGCGGCCGATAATGGTGTCGAATATGCCGTGTATGTGCGCCAGCGCCAGGCACTGGCGGGCATTATCGGAATGGCTGTTTGTCGCCAGACAAAAGGGAATTGACTGCCGCTTGACCCAGTCCATCAGCTCATAAAACCCGGGTTTGACGTCGATACCGGTGAGCTGCACGTGCTGGTGCCAGCATAGGCCACTGCGCTGCGTAAATTCATCGACATCAAACCCTTCGCCACAATGTGTCGCAATGGCCTGTTTTACGGCTTGATAATGCAGTCCGGACAGGCACTTTAAAAACGTATCTTCCAGTTCAAAGCCCATCTGTGCGGCAGCCATTTTCCAGGCCGCAAAATAGCTGCCTTCAGTATCGAGCACCAGGCCATCCAAATCAAAGACAATGGCGGAGAAATCCTTGAAGGCGGGCATTATAACGACGGCTGTATCTGCGTGCAGCGCATATATTCGCCCGTCGCCTCGCGGCTTGAGCCGATGATAATACGCTGTTTACCGGTTTCTGAGACTTCGAGCTGGCCGGCTACGTCCACCCATTCACCGACTTCAGCCTGACCGAAATAGGTTGCCGTGAAACAGATAATCTCAGTAATATCGTCATGCTCAATCGTGTAAACGGCGGGGTAATCGAAGGCATACGTTGCATCAATGACTTTGACTGACATTTGTAGATGGCCTTTTTTCTGCCAACCGGGTTCAGGTTTTGGCGCATCATCGGCCAGCAGAGTCAAATCAATTTTCCGCTGTTTAAACATGACTTTATTGTGTTTACGCCGCTCACCGGCGATATATTCGGACAACGTCAGGTCACAGCCGCGACGCTGCCAGGCGTCTTCCCAGTCCGATAAATTTAATGTCTGGCACCGGTCTTGTTGGATTAAATCAGCCACGATGCGCCGAGCCTGCCGAAAAACATGGCGTTGATAGAACACCAGGTCAATATCGGAAGCCGCATTCTGTGCACCAATCAACAGCGAACCTGTCACCCCCACCTGCTGCAAATCCAGTCCATGTTGTTTAAGCAAGGCACAAAAGCCCTGTAACGCCTGTTCGACATTATCTTTTGCTGCCGCTGATAACAGCTGTTGGAGCCGCGTCTGGGGTCGATGGTGGCTTTGAATTTGCGCTACCGGCACGGCATGGACAGTTGCCTGCAGTCGGTTTGAAAAAAACAGTGTTTCCGGGGCATGCTGTTGCAATAATTGCTTGGCTTCCCGTGTGTCCAGTTTTTGCCAACGCCCTTCGTGTTGGCGATAGCGCAGAAAGCAGAGTACGCGCCCTTGCTCCGGTTCGCCATCAACCACGGCAAACACCAGCCCGGTGTGGGTTTCGATAAAATCCTTGGGTTTAATCATACGCCAGGCTCAATGCCATACAATCGGCCACTTTTGACTTGAATTCAGGAGTTTCTATTGTAGCGGAAAACCATGCGTATAAAACATTGAAATAAATTACCTTATCTCTTATGCTGGCATAGATCCTCATAAATGCCCAGGAGAGCTTATGAAAATTGGTATCCCAAAAGAAATACATAAGGGCGAGCAGCGTGTCGCCGCAACCCCGGACTCTGCCGCAAAACTGATCAAGCTTGGTTTTGATGTAATATTGGAAACTCAGGCCGGTGTCGGCGCCGATATTCCCGATGCCGCCTACGAGGAAGCTGGCGTCAAAATAGAAAAAGATGCGAAGAAGCTCTGGCATGATGCCGACATCATTCTTAAAGTCAGAGCGCCACAAAAAAATACGCCATTAAAATATGATGAAGTTGATTTAATGCATGAGGGCCAGATTTTGATCAGTTTTATCTGGCCTGCGCAAAACAAAAAACTCTTGGATCGACTGGCGGCTAAAAAAGTGACTGTGCTGGCTGTTGACAGCATTCCTCGCCTGTCCCGCGCCCAGAAAATGGATGCCTTGAGTTCAATGGCCAATATTGCCGGCTACCGCGCCGTCGTTGAAGCGGCACAGCATTTTGGTCGCTTTTTTACCGGCCAGATCACCGCAGCGGGTAGAATCCCGCCGGCCAAAGTTCTGGTTATCGGTGCCGGTGTCGCAGGCCTTGCCGCCATTGGCGCGGCAAAAAGCCTCGGCGCTGTGGTTCGGGCTTTCGATACGCGACCGGAAGTTAAAGAACAAATCGAAAGCATGGATGCCGAATTCTTAATGGTCGACATTGAGGAAGATGGGTCCGGCAGCGGCGGTTATGCCAAAACCATGTCGGAAGAATTTATCAAGGCCGAGATGGCACTGTTTGCCGAACAAGCTAAAGACGTCGATATTATCATCACAACGGCATTGATTCCGGGTAAGCCAGCGCCGACACTCATCACCGAGGAGATGGTAAAATCCATGAAGCCGGGTAGCGTCATCGTCGACCTGGCGGCTGAACAAGGCGGCAACTGTGCCTTAACCAAAAAAGATCGGGTTGTCACCGAACACGGCGTCACCATTATCGGCTACACCAATTTACCCAGCCGCATGGCGAGCCAGGCCAGCCAGCTTTACAGCACAAATCTCAGACATTTGCTGGCCGATTTATGCCCGGAGAAAAACGGCAGGCTGGTCGTCAACATGGATGATGAGGTTATCCGCGGCGCCACCGTCATTAAAGAAGGCCAGATCACCTGGCCGCCACCGCCGCCCAAACTCAGCGCCGCACCGAAAAAGGCGGAAGCGGCCAAACCCACAACGGTTCAAGCGCCGCCTGAGCCAGAACCTGCGCTGCCGGAAGGGGCCAAACAGTTGTTATTGTTAGCTGCGCTGGCAGGCGCATTGTATGGCATCGGCTCGGTCGCGCCAGAATCGTTCATGGCGCATTTTATCGTATTCGTTTTGGCCTGCTTTGTGGGCTATCAAGTCATCTGGAATGTCACGCCATCGCTACACACACCACTGATGAGTGTCACTAACGCCATTAGCGGTATCATTATCATCGGCGCAATTCTACAGATTTCGTCCCCGGGCTTTATGATTACGTTATTGTCTGGACTTGCCGTGCTGATCGCCTCCATCAATATTGCCGGCGGCTTCCTGGTGACCCGTCGCATGCTTGAAATGTTCAGGAAATAGGAGAAATTATTATGTCACAAGGTCTCGTTACAATGTCATACATTGTCGCTTCTATTCTGTTCATTTTAAGCCTTGGCGGACTCAGTCATCAGGAAACCGCACGCCGTGGTAATTATTACGGTATGGCGGGCATGTTGATTGCGATTATCGCTACATTGATGAGTGAATCGGTCACCGCTTACGCCATCTTGATCGTCGCCTTGTTAGTTGGCGGTTTTATCGGTACAAAAGCCGCATTTAAAGTCGAAATGACACAAATGCCGGAACTGGTCGCCATTATGCATAGCCTGGTCGGGATGGCCGCCGTATTGGTCGGCTACGCCAACTTCATCGACCACAGCAATCCCTTAAGCGGCGTCGAAAAAACCATTCATGAGGTGGAAATCTATGTCGGCGTTCTGATTGGCGCGATCACCTTTTCCGGCTCAGTCATCGCATTTGGAAAATTATACGGAAAAATCAGCGGCAAACCGGTTTTATTACCCGCTCGCCATCTGCTTAACTTAGGCATGATAGGGCTGTTCATCTGGCTGGGCAATCTGTTCCTGACAGGCGTTGAAACAGGCGGCGGCTTGTGGCCATTGATTTTCATGACCCTGATTGCATTCGCCTTCGGCGTACACATGGTTATGGCGATAGGTGGCGCCGACATGCCGGTGGTGGTTTCCATGTTAAACAGTTATTCCGGTTGGGCCGCGGCGGCTACAGGCTTTATGCTGAGTAATGATCTGCTGATTGTTACCGGCGCACTGGTCGGCAGCAGCGGTGCTATCTTGAGCTACATCATGTGCCGCGCCATGAACCGGCATTTTCTCAGCGTTATCGCCGGTGGTTTTGGCAGTGATAATGCCGGTGAAGCCGCTGAAGTTGAAGGTGAAGTACAATCGGTCGATACCGCTGATGTCGTCGATATGTTGCGTGATGCAAAAAATATCGTCATCGTGCCAGGCTACGGGATGGCCGTCGCACAGGCACAGCATACCGTCTATGAAATCACCAGGCTGCTGCGCGAACAGGGCAAACAGGTTCGCTTCGCCATTCATCCGGTGGCCGGACGCATGCCTGGCCACATGAATGTTTTGCTGGCAGAAGCTAAAGTGCCCTATGACATTGTCTATGAAATGGAAGAAATCAATGAGGATTTTCCGAATGTCGATGTCACCCTGGTCATCGGTGCGAATGATATCGTCAACCCTTCAGCATTGGACGACCCGAACAGCCCGATTGCCGGCATGCCGGTACTGGAATGCTGGAAAGGCAAGACCACCATTGTCTTAAAACGCAGCATGGCCGCAGGTTACGCCGGTGTCGGCAACCCTTTGTTTGTGCATGAAAACACCCGCATGTTATTTGGCGATGCCAATGAAAGCTTACAGGCCGTTTTGAAGGGTTTGCAACATTGATGTAAGCACCATAGATCCCGTCATACCCATCATCAGAACGGGTATGGCGGGCGTTATCCCATCCGATTACCGCCCCTCAGGTTACACCGTTATAATATCGGGATTTATCTGAGGATTAAATGCGCGTATTTTTAGCTTATGCCAGCGTTATTCTGCTTTGGGCGACCACACCATTAGCCATCAAATGGAGCGCGGAAGGTGCGGGATTTGTGTTTGGTGCCGCTTCGCGTATGTTGATTGGTTTTATTTGTGTCACGCTGATTTTACTGCTACGGCAGCAAAAGCTGCCTTTTCATTCACAAGCCAGACAAACCTATCTGGCGGTTGCATTACAAATCTTTGGCGCGATGATGGCGGTATATTGGGCCTCGCGGCTGATTCCTTCGGGCTGGATTTCGGTTATCTTCGGTCTGACGCCATTCATAACGGCCTTGATGTCGGCGCTGATTTTAAACGAAAACAGCTTGAGTATCGGCAAAATAGCATCTTATCTTTTGGGCATCGGTGGATTGGCGATGATGTTCAGTTCCGCATTGGAGCTGAGTCCGCAAGCGATTGCCGGCATATCAGGCGTGTTGCTGGCAGCGACCTTGCAAGCGGCCAGCGCGGTCTGGGTCAAAAAAATTGATGCGCACTTACCGGCCATGACACAGGTCTCAGGCGGCTTGTTATTCGCCATGCCCCTGTATCTATTAAGCTGGTATGCGCTGGAACAGGGACAACTACCCGCCAGCATCAGTTGGCGTACGGCGGCGGCCATCCTGTATTTAGGCGTTGTTGCCACCACCTTTGGTTTCGCCATGTATTACTATGTGCTGATTCATCTGCCCGCAACCAAGGTGGCCTTTATCACGATTATGTCGCCCGTGATGGCCTTATATCTCGGTTACAGCATCAATCATGAACCGATAACCCCTAAAGTGATGCTGGGCACAGCATTGATTTTGAGCGCGTTATTACTGCATCAGTTTTTTGACCGCCGCAGTCGGCACCGACAGGTTAAAGCTTCATATTTCGCAAATAAGCGATAAATTCGTCTTTAATATCGTCATGTAACAAGGCGTGTTCCAGATTGGCGATAACATAGCCTAATTTGGACCCACAATCATAACGATTACCTTCAAACTGATACGACAGCACCGGCTCTTCCTTCATCAGATCGGCAATCGCATCGGTCAATTGAATTTCATTGCCGGCGCCACGCTGGGTTTCTTCCAGTTTGTCAAATATTGCCGGTGTCAGAATATAACGCCCGACCACAGCCAGGTTTGACGGTGCCTGTTCCGGCTTCGGTTTTTCGACAATGGTTTGTACGTTTCCAAGCCGCTCTCCGGCAGCTTCAATCTCGACGATACCGTATTTATCGGTTTCATCGGGATCGACCGGCTCAACGCCCAGGATACTGTGCGGCTGTTGCTCAAACAATGCGGTCATTTGCGCCATGCAGCCGCGATCTGCATCTTCGATTAAATCATCGGCCAAAATAACGGCAAACGGCTCATCGTCGATAACCGGCCGCGCACATAACACGGCATGCCCCAACCCCAAGGCTTCCGACTGACGGATAAAGACGCAGGAAATATGCTCGGGAATCATGTTTCGTAACTTTTCCAACATCCTGGTTTTACCGCTTTTTTCCAACTCCATTTCCAGCTCGTAGGCCTTATCGAAATGATCGGGAATCGCGCGTTTGTTACGCCCGGTTACAAAAATCATGGTGTCAATACCCGCCGCCACTGCTTCTTCTACGGCATATTGAATCAACGGCTTATCGACAACCGGTAACATTTCTTTGGGACTGGCCTTGGTGGCCGGCAAAAATCGGGTACCGAGACCGGCGACGGGGAAAACAGCTTTGCTGATTTTTGGTTTCATACGTATCGTCATCCTGTTAAATCATGAATAATATTTAAATATAAGGAAAAAAGGGATATTGAGCGGGTTTTTTGAATATGTGGCTTATTTTTCGTGCTCGAGGGCGCTTACCCGTTGCTGCAACGCTTTAAAAGCTTTTAACACGGCGGGCAATTTACTCAAAGCCGCCAGTTCTTTCCACGCTACTTTACGGTCTTTCGCAGGACTCCCCCAAACCTGAGTGCCGGCTTTAACATCTTGCGAAACACCAGAACGCGCCATGACGACGGCCTGCTGACCGATTTTAACGTGATCGGCAATACCGGAGCTGCCGGCTAAAATCGCGCCATCCTCAATCACACACGATCCCGAAATCCCCGACTGCCCGCAAATAATCACATTCCGTCCGACCTGGTTATTATGCCCTAACTGCACCAGGTTATCGATTTTACTGCCCGCCCCGATCACGGTCGAGCCCAGGGCTCCTCGGTCAATACAGGTGTTGGCTCCAATTTCCACATGATCGGCGATCACCACATTGCCGACATGCGGCACTTTAACATGCTGATGATTACGGTATTTATAGCCAAACCCATCAGCCGCGATTACCGCACCGGAATGAATGATGACATGGTCGCCGATCACAGTGTTGTCGTAAATCACCGCATTGGGATAGATTTTGCAATGCTGGCCGATGCGTACATTGCGTCCGATATGAACACCCGGATGAATTTCACTGTGATCACCGATTTGGCTGTCTTGCCCAATCGTCGCAAAGGCGCCGATATAAAGAGCATGCCCGAGGCTGGCTGAATCAGCAATTTCGGCCTTGTCCGAAATGCTCTCCTGACGCGCAACCTCTGGGTGCAACAGTCTGACGGCTTCCAAAAATGCCATTTCCGGGTCTTCACAGACCAGTAAAGTCATATGCTCCGGCACCTGCTCAGAAATCAATTTGGGGCCGATAAAACAGGCTGAGGCGTTGCAATCAGCCAGATATTTTTTGTATTTCGCATCACTGAGTACCGTCACCTGCCCTTGTTCGGCATGCATAATATCGGCGGCCGAATAAATCTGCTCTGTGGTATTTTTTCCTTGTATGTCGGCCTCGCACAGCGTAGCCAATTGTTCAATGCTTATCATATTATTTCCAGATTTCCACGATGTTAGTAAAATCATCGGTCCATGATTTCATATCAAAATATAGCGGTAATTTCTGCCATTTGCCAAGTCGGCTTTGTTGCAAGGCTTGCAGGCGTCCGGCATCTTTAGACATCACCACCCAGTCAGTCGCCACAATCAGTGGAATCGTATCGGCTGGCGGCTTGAATTCCTGAATCAACGCTGCCAGTTTCAGTTTCTGGGCATGGTCGGCCAGCACTTTTTTAAGCACCAAATGCCGGTTGGTAATATGAAAAGCCAGAATACCATCGGACTTTAACTTGGAAAAATACAGAACCATCGCCTCCCGCGTCAACAAATGCGTCGGCACCGAGTCCGAACTGAAGGCATCCAGAATCAATAAATCAAACCGGTGATCAGGCTCGTGCTGTAATGACAAGCGCCCATCGCCGACAATAATCGGTGCAGATGGCGCACACCGACTCAAATAACTGAAATATCCCGGGGTTTTGGCAATTTTGATGACTAACGGGTCAATCTCATAAAAACGCCAGTTTTGTGTGGGTTTAGCATAACAGGCCAGTGCACCCGCGCCTAATCCCACCGAAGCAATCGACCAGTCCGCATCCTGGTCGTCATAGACTTTAAACAACTGTCCTATTGGCCCCGGCCTGCTGTAATAGGTGTATGGAATGGTGACATAAGGCGGTTTCAGGCGCTGTGCGCCGTGTTTAGTGGTGCCATGAAACAGTTCGTGATATTTTTCCGGCCGATGCTGCTCATTCAGCATCACCGCTTCTCGCACCGAAAAAACGCCGAAGAAGCTGCGCTCCTGAAACAAGGTATTGGATAATAGGCTGTGCAGGCCATGACTGAAAAATAAAATCAAGCCGCTCAACAGCGCCAGGCTCAGCGGTTGCTGCCTGAAAGCATAGGTGACCCCTGTCAATAAAATCAGTACCACACCAATACTATCCAGAAAAACCGGTAACTGATCGGTGCTGAAATAAACCGCAAGACCTGTCATCAATATCAATGCCGGCAACCACAACTGATTGCGCCAGTGCTGACCGAAAAATCCCGGCCGTAACATCAACGCCGCGACAATCATGATGGGGTATTCATAAACGCCGTCAAAGATAAACGGTGCAACGAAGGTGTTGAACATCCCCCCTAACATACCGGCAAACGACATAATCAGGTAAAAATCGGTTAAATGCCGGGTATGCGGCCTGTTTTTGGCCAGCACGCCATGACACACCATAATGGCTACAAAAAAAGCCAGTAGGTGCAATAACAGATTCAACCAATAGGGTAAAACCGCCGGATTGATAAACGAAAACGCAATAAAGGGCAACAAAACAACCGGCTGCGCGGCCAGCATGAATGGATGAATCCGCGGTGCCCAGTGGGAAAATACCAGTATAAACGACAACAGATACAAGGTCAGCGGAATAATCCACAACAGAGGCACCGCGGCAATATCGGTACTGATAAAGTTGGTCAGTCCCAATAACAAACTGGAGGGCACAAAAGCCAGCGCCAGCCAATATAAGCGGGTTTGATTGCCCAGCGGCAACACCTCATCCACCGCAGGCTCGAAAAACGCATCAGCTGTTTGACGGCGCCATAAGGTCCAGGCGCAAAACGCAATCAACAGAATCAATAGGGTATACCCGACCGACCAGAGGAACTGTTGTTGCGCCAAACCAATATGCGGCTCTATGAGAAAGGGATAACTCAACAATGCCAGCAAACTGCCGGCATTACTGGCGGCATACAGATAATACGGATCATCACTGGTATGATGACCGACATGAGAAAACCATTTTTGCAATAAGGGCGCTGTGGTTGACACCACAAAAAACGGCAGGCCGATAGCGATAAATAGCACGGCGACCAGCCAGAATGTTGGGTTGGACTCGGTCGGTGGCGTGATGCCTTCGGGCAATGCCACGGGCAAAGCGATCAGGCTCAAGACCGTGATGGCTAGATGAATTTGAATCTGACGCCGGATTTCGAATTTACCGGATAAAAAATGCGCATAGAGATAACCCAAAAACAAAACCATCTGGTAAAACACCATGCAGGTGTTCCAAACCGCTGGCGTTCCGCCTAATAAAGGCAATAATAATTTGCCGAACATGGGCTGCACAACAAACATCAATGTTGCACTGATAAACAGGGTTCCGGCAAACACGATCATCCGGGCATAATTTTTGTCTTCAGGTGACTGAACTGTATTCATGCTTTTTCTGACTGTCTAAAGGGCTTTAGGCAGCTCGCACTAAATACTCCACCAGACTTGCTTGTCTTTTTATCCTTCTTCGGCGTTACCTACATGGATGTAGGTAAGGGGCGTGAGCAGGAGCGGAAGCTTTGCAACTCCGGTTACATAGCTTGCTATGCGCCCTCCGTTGCGCCTTGAAGATGAATAAAAATCCAGCGCAATCCCAGTGGCTTATTTATTACGCGCTACCTTAAGCGTTGATAAAGGAACACCAATAATCAACCGACATCATACGCTTTTACGCGAATCGGTCATGTTCCTGTCTCCAAAATAGACGCAGTATAGCATCAGGCGACCGTATTCAACCCTACCTTGTCACAAAAATTCAGGAAATTATGGCTGAATAGACACGTTGCCCAGGGACAAGCGCATACGGACGGTTCATTTTTGCCGAGAAAAATGGGAGGATTAGCAAGGCTGTTTGGGCAGGATGGATGGAAACGATCGCCCGAAACCCATCCTGCCTGAAAACACTGAAACAAGCGTGGTTTCAGTTTATTTGTTTATTTTTTCAATAAATCACGCAACAAAACATTGAGCTTATGCACGAACGCCGCAGGATCATCGAGCTGACCGCCTTCGCTTAAAATAGCCTGATCAAACAGAATTTTCACAATATCGGCAAAACGTGCGTCGTCCTGTTCTTCCTTCAATGCCGTGACAATTTCATGCTGCGGATTGATTTCCAGAATCGGTTTGGTTCCACCCATGCCCAGCATATTCATATTTTGTCCGGCTTCTTTCATGATACGCTCCATATTCAAGCTCATATCATTCGCTTCGGTGACCAGACAGGCCGGTGAGTCGGTCAAACGATGACTGACTTTCACATCTTTGATGTTATCGCCTAATACATCTTTAATCTGTTTCAGAACCGATTCAAATTCCTTGCTGACATCTTCCTGCTGCTGCTGCTCTTCTTCCGACTCAAATTTATCCAGATCCAGTTCACCTTTAGCAATCGATTGCAACGGTTTGCCGTCAAATTCGGTCAGACTGGACACCAGCCACTCATCTATTTTGTCAGACAATAACAGCACTTCAATGCCTTTCTTACGGAAGATTTCCAGATGCGGACTGTTTTTAGCCGCCGCAAAACTGTCGGCTGTAATGTAATAGATTTTCTCCTGCCCTTCCTTCATTCGGCTGACATAATCTTCCAGCGATACGTCCTGTTTGGGCTGATCATTATAGGTTGAGGCAAAACGCAATAATTTGGCGATGCGCTCGCGATTTTTAACGTCTTCGATAACGCCTTCTTTCATCACATTGCCAAACTGCTCCCAGAATTGCGCGTATTTTTCAGTCTCATCCTTAGCCAGAGATTCCAGCAATCCCAAGACTTTTTTTACGGCGCCGGCTTTGATGACATTGATTTGCTTGCTTTGCTGCAATATTTCGCGCGACACATTCAATGGCAAAGAGTCGGTATCAATGACGCCACGCACAAAACGCAAATAACGCGGCATCAATTTCTCGGCATCATCGGTGATAAAGACTTTTTTCACATACAGCTTGACACCATGTTTCGCGTCGCGATCCCATAAATCAAATGGCGCTGTAGCCGGAATATACAACAACAAAGTATATTCCACATTACCTTCCACCCGGCTATGAACATAGGCCAGAGGGTCCTGAAAATCATGGCCGACATGCTTGTAAAATTCGTTATATTCTTCTTCACTGATCTCATCTTTCGGCAAGGTCCACAATGCCGACGCACTGTTGACGACTTCTTCTTCGATGCGAGCCGGCGCTGTTTCATTGCCTTCGTCATCTTTTTCTGCCGGAATTTCACGATCCATCACGATGGGCACAGAAATATGGTCGGAGAACTTTTTGATGATACTGCGTAAGCGGAATTCATCCAGAAATTCCTCTTCGCCTTCTTTCAAATGCAGAATCACATCGGTGCCATGTGTGGCTTTTTCGGCGGCTTCCAGGGTGTATTCCCCTTTACCTTCCGATTCCCAACGCACAGCTTCTTTTTCGCCCGCTTTGCGCGTAATCAGCGTCACTTTATCGGCCACGATAAAGGCAGAATAGAAGCCCACGCCAAATTGCCCGATCAGCTCGCTGTCTTTGGCCTGATCGCCGGTCAGTTTTTCGAAAAATTCCTTGGTGCCTGATTTAGCAATGGTGCCGATATGTTTTTGCACATCTTCGCGGGTCATCCCAATACCGTTATCCGACACGGTAATGGTTTTATTGTCCTTATCCACAGAGACCTTGATTTTCAGGTCGCTGTCGCCCTCATACAGGCTGTCGTCGGCCAACGCCTCAAAACGCAATTTATCGATTGCATCCGAGGCATTGGAAACCAATTCCCGTAAAAAAATCTCCTTGTTGCTGTACAAGGAATGAATCATCAGGTTTAACAGATGTTTGACCTCTGTCTGAAAGCCTAAAGTTTCTTTTTGGGTTTCAACACTCATGGTTTCTCTCTTTCCTATTAAAAAATAACGAACTGTTTGCGAATATGGGGGTCAACAAAAAAATTTCAAGGGTAGCAAATTATCAATCCACAACTATACTCTTCAAACATGGCTTTCATTATCCCGGCCGCCTCTTTGTTATAAATTGAATGGCAACCTTGACAGTGTGATTGAAAGGCCATAGCGGTATATTTTCACATTGATACCGACAAAACCGCATATGATAACCTGTCTCTATAGGATATGACTATTAATCTGACTGACAAAAAAATCCTGCTGATTTAGGATATGACTATTAATCTGACTGACAAAAAAATCCTGCTGATTGAAGACAACCCTTTCATGCGCAGATCCATCTGCAGCATGCTCTACACCTTGGATATTGAACATGTCGTCGAAGCAAACAATGCAGGAAAAGCATTGGCCGCCATTCGCAAACGCTCTTTCGACGTCATTCTGGCCGATTACAACCTGGGTGACGGCAAAAACAGCCTGCAACTGCTAGAAGAAATCCGTACTCAGAATCTACTCCCTTTTAAAACCGTTTTCATCATCATCTCCGGCGAACAAACGCCGCAAATGGTATTAGGTGCCATGGATGTCAAGCCGGATGAATATTTAGCCAAACCCTTTAACGCACATCAGTTATCCATTCGTCTGAAACGCAATTTATTGCTCAAACAGTTGTTTTACCCAATCAACCAAGCCATTAGCGACAATAATTTTGCTCAGGCAATACATCATTGCGATCAGCTATTAAGCCAAAACAAGCAACACCATCTCATTCTGCTGCGTAAACGAGCAGAATTAGCACTGGCCATCGATGATTTAAAAAAAGCCGAAGAAATTTATCTGCAAATACTGCAAAGACGCGAACTGCCCTGGGCCAGACTGGGTTTAGGCATTATTGCCTTCCGCGCAGGACGCACCGAACAAGCAATCGACATATTTAACAAAATATTGCAGAAAACACCTTTGTTTATGGAATGCTATGACTGGCTCAGTCAAATCTATCAGCACATCGGCCAAACCGAAAAAGCCGAACACATCTTATTAAAAGCAGTAGAACTGTCGCCTAACGCCATTTTACGACAAAAGAAACTGGGCACAACGGCTTATCACAATCAGCATCTTGAACACGCCGAAAACGCCTTCAAACAAGTCATCAAATTAGGCAAAAACTCCATCCACAAAAACAGTGAAGACTTTGCCGCCCTGGCAAAAACACATAACGATAACAATAAAACCGATGAAGCGCTTAATGTGTTAAACGCGCTGCGTAACGAATTCAGACATGACAGCGAAGCCGAAATACGTGCCCTGTTGGTTGAGTCTGAGGTTCACCTGCATCGAAAAGCGCCAAAACAGGCTGACGATTCATTAAATAAAGCCCTGGATTTAAGCCAGTCTATCGAGAAAAGTCTGCCCAAAGAACTTCTGCTTGAACTCAGTAAGACCTGTTTTCTGCATAAAAAAGAATCCTTAGGTATGGAAATCCTCAGCCCGTTGATTAAAAACCATATCGATGATGAAAGCTTTATCGCGGAAATTCAACACATGCAAAAGCAACTTGACCTCAAGGGCTTTTCAGACAATCTGATTAAACAAACCAAAAAAGAACTCATTGATCTGAATAACCGCGGTGTCGCCCTGTTTGATCAAGGAAAAATTGAAGAGGCACTGAATTTGTTTGAAGATGCACTCGAGAGGATGCCGCATAATCATACGATTTTATTAAATATCATTAAAATCCAGTTATTCAAACTCAAAACCGAAAATAATCAACAGAACTATCAAAAAATTCAGACTCAGCTGCGCCTGGCTCAAGAACTTGGTATTCCACAACAGAAATTAGGTCAATTACAGATAGAAATCAACCGATTACAGCCTAAACACGAAAAGTATGCCGACTAAAAACCATTTTCCGACGCTGTTAGCGTCAACCATTCACGATATAAAAAACTCCTTGAGCGTTGTCTTGCAACTCACTCGCATCTTCTCAAGCAAATATAAGAACGACCCTGATTTGACGCAACTGGAATTTGAAACCCATCGCATCAACAACAGCCTCATGCAATTACTGGTGATGTATAAAATTGATCACAACAAATTTCAAGCGGATATTGATGAACACCCCGTCTGCGACATTCTGGCCGATGTCCGCGCCCAACATATCCTCTTGCTGGAAGGTCGCCACATCAGCCTGTCGATTCAGTGTAAAGCCGACTTGCTGTTCTGCGACAACACGCTGGTCTGCAATGCCCTGTCCACGCTGTTAAACAACGCACAACGCTACAGCCGCAGCAGCATTTTTTTATCCGCCTACCCCGACGGCGATTTTACCTGCCTGGCCATAGAAGATGACGGAGAAGGTTATCCGGCTGCCATGCTGGAGAATGATCCTAACGATTTGAACAAGCTTGACTGGATCAGTGGCAATACCGGACTTGGCTTACACTTTGTATCGACCATCGCGGCGCTGCATGAAAACAAGGGCCGTCAAGGCTATATTAAAATTGATAATGACAGCCGGCTCGGTGGCGCCCGCTTTCGGCTGTTTTTGCCGTAATATTCAGGCGCTTCCATAGCATCAGGGCGTTGGGATTTTGCTTTCAGGCGGGTATGAGTGCCGTCTCCGGCCGACAGAACAATACGGCTTGTTCGAAGAATGTTTCCCAACAGTCACCACGGTTTTGGCCTTTGATCTGGCGATCAGCCAAGGCACAGTTTAATAAAATGGTTTCTAACTGCGCTTGAGACAATCTCTGAACGGCGGATTGATAGAGGCTGTGCTTAGATTCCCAGATCTGCAGTTGGCGAAACAAACGGCTACGGCTGGCGCTTTGTTGCCATCCTTGTTTGAGCTGCAACAGGTTTCGCGCCTCCCGACTGATCGCCCATAATACAACCGGTGCGGCGACAGCTTCAGCCTTTAATCCGGCCAGAATGCGGGTGGATTTGTTAAGCTGCCCGGCCACCAATGCGTCGGCCAGTTTAAAGACATCAAAGCGGGCATGGTCTACAACCTGCTGCTCCAGTTGTTGCCGACTAACGGCTTCGGAACCGTGCAGGATATACAATTTTTCAATTTCCTGCGCGGCCGCCAGCATATTGCCTTCAACCCGCATGGCCAGCCATTTCAGTGCCTCGTCATTGAGCTTCAGACCCCGCTTGAGGCTGCGTGTTTTTAACCATTGCAGTAATTCCCGCCCCTGTAATGGCCAGACCTGGATGACTGCACCCGCTTTATCCACCGCCTGAAACCAACGCGATTTCTGTGCCGCCGCGGTGATTTTGCCCGCCGTAATCAATAGCACGGTATCCTCCGGAATGGCATGGCAATAGGCTTCCAGAGCCTTACCACCCGACACACCGGGTTTGCCGGACGGCAGTCGCAAATCAATCAGTTTTTTATCGGCAAAAATGGATAATGAAGCGGCCTGTTCGTGCAACAAGGCCCAATTGAATTGCTCGTTTTCGACCGTCAGCACCTCACGTTGAGAAAACCCGGCCTGTTTAGCCGCTGCGCGAACACAGTCGGCCGCTTCACCACTCTGCAACGGCTCATCACCACAAATAAAATAAACCGGCAATAATTGGCGATTGATAGCCGCCTGGAGTTGATCGGGCTTAAGTCGCATGTGATCTATTTTAAAATGGCTTGTGCCTGAAAGAGAATCCGCTCGGCCGCCTGCCGGTAGAGTTCCTGTCGAATCACACGCTCTTCATTGTTTTTAGCCAGAATTGCCACCTGATTATTGAAATAATTTCGGTGCAGCTCGGCCACCAACGGCTTATCAAGAAAAGACTTGCCTTTTGCATTGAGCAACTGATAACGCAGCCGATAGGTCAGACCAAATTCATTGGCCCGACCTGTCGAGTCCAGCGATAACACACGCCGCTGCATGTCTTCATTCTGAATCTGAATCACCAGCGTCGCCGCAGAGGGCTGCGCGACCAACCTGGCCCCACTGCCCTGTAACAGCTGTTTCATGGCATTCTGAAGATCGGTGGATGCCGACTGCATCGCAACACGTTTCAATTGCTCAGGCAGGTCGATACTGCCACGCAGATGGTAGCCGCAAGCGCTCAAGCCAAACAGCATAACAAAAACAAACGCAGAGAAGATGTGAGGCTTTTGCATGGTTTTAAACCACAATGTTGACGAGTTTTTTCGGCACCACGATCACCTTTCTGATGGTTTTGCCGTCGATATACGACTGAATTTTGGCATCAGCCAAAGCCATTTTTTCAATCGCTTCGCGGCTGGCGGAAACCGGCACCTGCAGTTTACTGCGTAACTTGCCATTGACCTGAATCACCATTTCCAGACTGTCTTGTTGCAATGCCGATGCATCCACTTCGGGCCAACGCGCCACGACAATATCACCCGTGTGACCAAGCTGTTCCCACAAGACCTGGCAGACATGCGGTACCACAGGCGACAGCATCAGCACGATATTTTCCAGCACTTCCTGCCGAATCGCACGGCCATTATCGGACGCATCATCGAATTTCGCCAATGCATTCAACAACTCCATATTGGCCGCAATAGCGGTATTAAAAATAAAACGCCGCCCCATATCATCGCTCACTTTCTGCACCGTTTGATGCAGCTGCCGACGCATGGCTTTTTGTGCATCGTTCAACTGACCTTTATCCACCGACTCTGTCGGCAGACCTTGCGAGACATGCAGATAAACCTGACGCCACAAACGTTTCATAAACCGGAACGCGCCTTCAACGCCGGAGTCTGACCATTCCAGCGATTGCTCTGGCGGTGCGGCAAACATGATAAACAACCTGACTGTATCGGCACCATAGCGATCAATCAGCTCCTGCGGATCGACGGTATTGCCTTTGGATTTTGACATTTTGGCGCCATCTTTCAACACCATACCTTGCGTCAGCAAGTTTTTAAAGGGCTCATCAACCTTAACCAGCCCTTCATCCCGCAATAGCTTGGTATAAAAACGTGCATACAATAAATGTAAAATCGCATGCTCGATACCGCCGATATAATGATCAACCGGCAGCCAGTAATTGACAGCGTCAGACAGCATGACCTCATCGCTCGCGCCAGCGTAGCGGGCAAAATACCAGGACGATTCCATGAAGGTATCAAAGGTATCAGTATCACGTCGCGCCGATTTACCACATTGAGGACAATCAACATGCGGAAATGTCGGATGCGCGGCTAAAGGTGATTGTGAGCCATCGAGCACGACATCACGCGGTAATTCAACGGGCAAATCCTGATCCGGCACGGCCACCGTGCCGCAATCATCACAATAAATCACCGGCACCGGTGCGCCCCAGTAACGTTGCCGGGACACGCCCCAATCGCGGAGACGATAATTGGTTTTACGCTGCCCTTTGCCGGATTTTTCCAGATAATCGGCAATCGCTTCGGCGGCCTGCTCAGATGTCAATCCATCAAACAAGCCAGAGTTTTTTAAGATGCCTTTTTCAGTAAACGCCTGTTCTGCAATCGAATCATCACCGCCCTTGGCCGAAAAAATCACCTGTTTCAAGGGAATATTGTATTTTTTGGCAAATTCATAATCGCGCTGATCATGTGCAGGCACCGACATGACTGCGCCCGTACCGTATGTCATCAACACAAAATTGGCAATCCACACGGCAACCGGCTCACCCGTAATCGGATGAATCGCTTTAAAACCGGAATCAACACCTTTCTTTTCCATAGTTTCCAGCGCTGCTTCGGAGGTTTCCATGACCTTGCACTCATCCAGAAACGCCTGAATAGCCGGATTGTTTTCAGCCGCAGCCAAAGCCAGTTGGTGTTCTGCCGCCACGGCGACGTAGGTCACACCCATCACCGTATCGGGGCGCGTGGTATAAATGCGGATAGGCGCATCCACGCCTTCAACACTAAAGTCCATTTCTACCCCTTGCGATTTGCCAATCCAGTTCGCCTGCATGGTTTTAACCTGCTCCGGCCAACCATCAAGCTTATCAAGATCGGTCAGTAACTCATCGGCATAGGCGGTAATTTTAAGAAACCATTGCGAAATTTCCTTTTTGACAACCTGTGTATCGCAGCGCCAGCAGCACCCATCGATCACCTGTTCATTGGCCAGCACCGTCTGATCGTGAGGACACCAGTTGACCGGCGAAGTTTTCTTATAAACCAGACCTTTTTCCAATAATCTGAGAAAAAACCATTGCTCCCAACGATAATAAGCTGGATCGCAGGTCGCCAGTTCCCGATCCCAATCATAACCAAAGCCTAAGCGTTGTAACTGCGCGCGCATATAATCGATATTGTGATACGTCCAGTCGGCCGGATGCACCTTGTTCTGCATGGCCGCATTTTCCGCCGGCAAACCAAAGGCATCCCATCCCATAGGTTGCATCACGTTTTTACCCAGCATGCGCTGAAAACGGCTGATCACATCGCCAATGGTGTAATTTCTGACATGGCCCATGTGCAATTTGCCGCTGGGGTAAGGAAACATCGACAGGCAATAATATTTTTCCTTGTCTGAATCTTCAGTCGCCTTAAAAACACCGGATTGCGCCCAATGTTGCTGAATTTTTTCTTCTATCGCTAAAGGTTTGTAATTTTCGTCCATCCTGCTCGTCATTTGCCGCTCAAAAGCGTTAGAATAACCCAGACAAGCCTAAATCCAAAGCGTCATTTTAAGGAGCCCGACATGACCGAAAACAAATTGATTGAAATTTATAACACCATTGTCAAACACTTGCATGAGGCATTAGACCACACCTCACACTCATTGCCCGAAGCGCTCGAGATCGCCAAACAAAAAACCGCCGAATCAACCGGCGCCAGCCAGAAAGACCTCGACAAAACCGGCGATGCAGTCATGCGCGATATTGAACATGCGGCCCAACATGAACAGCCGGTGCAAGATGAAGATTCACTGACTGAATGGCTGAAGTTTGATATTGAATTACTGGAAAACTTCGCCTTTGATACCTTTATGGAACTGGCTGACAAAACGCGCGTACAACTGGCGCAACTGGAATATGAAGCCAAACAACATCATCCTTATCAAAGCGGCGATGTCACAGGCCCTGGAACATTGTCCTGCAATCAATGTGGCAAGATGATCGCCTTCAAACACCCGAGCATCATTCCGGAATGCCCGAACTGCGGCGGCAAAACCTTCAGTCGTATTTGATATTAAAGGTCTAAAGTCTGATAATGCCCATATATCAATCAATGCTCAATCAATTTTCAACCAATTGCTTTTAGAGGAATAACATGCGCAGGGTCATCTTCAATCAAAAAGGCGGCGTCGGAAAATCCACCATCACCTGTAATCTGGCCGCCATCGCCGCTGTTGAAGGCAAAAAAACACTGGTGATTGATCTGGATGTTCAATGTAACTCAACCCAATATCTGTTAGGCAGTCACGTGGAAGATGCCGACCAAACCATCGCTCACTTTTTCAAAGACTGCTTAGGCATCTCCCTGTTTGGTGGCGACAAGGCCGGACTTGACAACCTGATTCATGAATCGCCATTCCCCAATTTATATATCCTGCCTGCACACCCTGATCTGGAAGCCTTGCAAAGCCGACTGGATTCGCGCTATAAAATTTTCAAACTGAAAGAAGCATTGGAACAACTCGAAGGCTTTGACCAGGTCTATATCGACACCCCGCCTATCTTGAATTTTTACAGCCAATCCGCCTTGATCGCGGCCGAAAAATGCCTGATTCCGTTTGACTGCGACACCTTTGCCCGTGACGCGCTTTACACCATGCTGAATGCAGTCGCCGAAGTCAAAGCCGACCACAACCCCGATTTACAGATAGAAGGCATTGTCGTCAACCAATTCCAGAAACAAGCCAATTTGCCGCGGCAATTAGTGGAAGAACTCATCGAGGCCGGTCATCCCGTATTGGACAGCAAGATTTCGCCCTCGGTTAAAATCCGTGAATCCCATAGCCAGTCATCCCCGTTAGTTCATTTTGCACCCAACCATAAACTAACCGACGAATTTAAAGCGTTGTACGCCGAAATCCACCGTTAAAACAAAGCGTCCGCCAAACATAAACGTTGATTGCCCTTTTCGGGTTATCAACGCTTGGCCTGCTGCCTTACAAAGCCCAAAAAATCACCATTCAATCGCGGCTAAAGACCACTCCTACAATCCAAGCAGCCTCCATTAATTGCACCCCATACAGCTATATGCTACATTTTGGAAGCTGTATTATGGTTTTAATGGGTGGCCGCATGAATAATGAATATGATGAATATGATGCTATAAAACAAGATGTTTATCAGTTGACACGTCAGGTAAGAGAATATGAGGCGCAGTTGGATGAAGTAAAGCGGCGCAGTGATATTCAGGAGGCCTTGATCGAGATGCTCAACATATCCTTGCTGCCGCTTCAGCTCAATGAGCAAATGCAACGCATTTTATTGCTGGTGCTGAATATTCCCTGGCTTGCACTGGAAAAAAAAGGCTGCGTATTTCTCGCCGATGATACGGGGCACGGTCTCATTATGGTCGCCGATCATAATTTGAATGCGTCTTTATTGTCGCTTTGCAGTCATATCCAGTTTGGACAGTGCCTGTGCGGTAAAGCCGCCGAAACACAACAGCTGATATTTCGGGATTGTGTTGATCATGATCACGATATTCGGCCGGAAGGCATGAAGCCACACGGCCATTACAATATGCCGATCATCTTGAACAACAAGGTCTTGGGCATACTCAATCTTTATGTCAAGCATGGCCATAAATCATCAACGCTGGAGAAAAACTTTCTGGAGGCCACCGCAGCCGCCATGGCTAATATTATTGAGCGTAAAAAAACCGAGGAACAATTGCATGCGCTCTCTCATAAGGATGAATTAACCGGCATTGCCAACCGCCGGCAGTTCATGCAACGCTTAAATGAAGAAATAAACCAGACAGACACTACGTTTGCCTTGTTATTCATTGATCTTGATCATTTCAAGCGGGTCAATGACAACTACGGCCACGACTATGGCGACCTGATTCTGATTCATGTCGCGCGCCGCGCCCAGGAATGCTTGCAGGAGGCCGATTTGTTCGCGCGATTGGGTGGTGATGAATTTGTGACCCTGTTAAAAGACTTTTCTTCGCCTGAACAGGTTTTTGATATTGCCAAGACGATGATTCAACACCTGTCGAAACCCTACCACATTAAAGGAAAAATATTATCGATTGGTGCCAGTATTGGTATCAGCTTGTATCCACAGCATGGTACAGCAATAGAAGATTTGCTTAAAAAAGCCGATGATGCCCTCTATAAGGCAAAAGAAAATCGCGGTGAAGTTGTTATCCATACCTGAGAAACAAAAATCGCGACATGAGGTTTCAAGCGCCTTACGCTTTAGCCCGCCTTAATCTCGGTATGCCGATAACAACGCCTAATATTAAGGCCAGTGCCACCATAATCTTCTCATTCCCAATACCGGCAAAAGGTGTCATGCCTGTACGCGGCGTAAAGTCTTGCGTCAATACCGCTTCTTTAAAGGCAGGCAATTGTGCAATAATTTTTCCATTGGGCGCGACAATGCCGGTTATGCCGGTATTGGTAACGCGCAATAAATAACGCCCTGTTTCCAGCGCTCTGGCACGGGCAATTTGCATATGTTGCTGAGCTTCTATGGAATGACCGAACCAGGCATCGTTGGTGATATTGACCAAAAAGGTCGCCGCCGGCAAGGTGGGTAAAAATACCGCGGCAAAAGCGTCTTCATAACAAATTGAACTGGCGAAAGGATATCCTTTAACCTGGATGAGCGGCTGCCGTCGTCCACCCGATGCAAATTGCCCTAAATGCAGGCCTAATGCATCCAGAATCCAGCCTGAAAGGGGTTGTAAGGGCAAATATTCACCAAACGGCAGTAAATGATTTTTGTTATAGGCCCCGCTATTCTCGCCCAAAACAATCAGTTTATTGTAGTTTTGTCCTGTTTTCGGATTGCGGTCGGGCACACCGGCGACAAGGGTAAGCTGATTCTGTTTGGCCCATTCCGCCAAAGGCCGTAAATAAAAGTCTTCGACCTGGGATTGATAAGCCGGAATGGCTGTTTCCGGCCAAATAATCAAATCTGATTCGGCATGCTGTTGTGTCAGTTCTCGATAGCGGCGCAGCGTTTTGACTCGAACATCGGATTGCCACTTTTTATCCTGCGGAATATTGCCTTGAATCAAACTGACCGTCAGAGGCCTTGCCGCCTCATGCGTCCAGTCAAATTGACGTAATACGACCCCGCTGATCCAGATAAACAATAAAAAACCCAACAGCAGGCTCTGTTTACGCATATCGCTGATAATTTCAACCAACAATCCGGCTGACAACAGCAACAAGCCGCCGACGCCATAACTGCCAAAAACCGGTACGAAACCGGCTAAAGGCCCGTCTAGTTGGCTATAGCCCACTTGCAGCCAGGGAAAGCCATTCAACAACCACTCGCCACGGAAATATTCAATTATAATCCATACGATGGCGAAAATGAGGCTAACCAAAACCGGCAGCGCTATTTTTTGTGTCAAATGATTAAACAGCCAGGCTGTCAAAGCTGGAAACAAGGCCCAGAAGCAGACGAACGCCCCGGTTAACAGCAGCGCTCCAAAGACAGTGCTGCCGCCATAATCATGAATACTGACATAAACCCAGGAAACACCGCTGCCAAACAAGCCCAGACCAAACAGATAACCGCGCCGGAAAGCCCGGCCAGGCGTGACATCTTTCCAACTAAAATAAGCAAAGCCTGTAACGACCAGCGCCAGGTAACCCAGTTCAAACGGCGCAAACGCCAGGGTTAACAGACAGCCTGCAAGCAATGAAAGAATATGCCACGGCCATTCTGATGTTAATGTCATGCGCATGGATTATCCGTTATACAAAGCCGGATTGTAACTACTCAGCGTAAATTCTTCTGTGGGCATAGGCTGTTGATTTATCAGGCTTCTGCAACAGGACGTTGCAGCAGAGTTTACAGGGACGTATTTACGCGTCCTTATAAATCAATAGCCTATGCCTTCAGCTCCAAACACGCTGAGTAGTTACGCCGGATTAAAGATTATGGTAGCCGGTTTCTTCGTGCTGGCTAATATCCAGCCCCTCGGTTTCTTCTTCTGGCGTGACCCGAAGACCTATCAGGCTATCGAATACTTTTAATATCACATAACTAAACACAGCACTCCAAATGATTGTCACCACAACGGCGAGCGCCTGCACACCGACCTGCTGAAAAATGCTGACGCCGTTAAGTCCCAGGCCGCCAAAGCTTTCAGCCGCAAACACACCGGTCAGAATTGAGCCAAAAATACCACCAACGCCATGTACCGGAAACACATCCAGTGAGTCATCAATTTTCAAGCGACGTTTGATATACTGGGTGGCGTAAAAACATACAAAACCCGCCGTCATCCCAATAACCAGGCCACCAACCGGCCCAACAAATCCTGAAGCGGGCGTTATTGTCCCTAAACCGGCAACCATACCTGTTACAATCCCTAATACACTGGGCTTGCCAAAACGCAACCATTCGATTGTCATCCAGGTTAATGCACCGGCCGCCGCCGCAATATGCGTCACCAGTATGGCCATACCCGCAGAGCCATCGGCCGTCAAAGCGCTACCGCCATTAAAGCCAAACCAGCCAACCCACAACATGCCCGCGCCAGTAATCACCATCGTCATATTATGCGGCGGCATCGCTGTGGTCGGAAATCCACGCCGATTACCCAGCACTAATGCCGCAACCAGCGCCGCGACACCTGCATTAACATGAATGACGATACCACCGGCAAAATCCTTCACGCCCATATCGGCCAACCAGCCACCGCCCCAGATCCAATGGCAAACCGGCACATAAACCAGCAACAACCAAAGACCACTAAACCAAAGCATGGCGGAAAAGCGCATACGCTCAGCAAAACCACCGACAATCAACGCCGGAGTAATAATCGCGAAGGTCATCTGAAACATAAAAAAGACGGTTTCAGGAATATCGCCCGCTAACGTTTCGGTGCCCAAATCCAGCATCAACACTTTTGCTCCACCGCCCAAAAACTTTTGCCAATCACCACCATCGGCAAAAATAAAACTGTATGCCCCCAACAACCAGAGCAAAGACACCATGCAGGTGATGGCGAAACATTGCATTAATACCGACAAGACATTTTTACTTCTGACCAGGCCGCCATAAAAAAGCGACAGGCCAGGGATTGTCATAAACAGAACCAGTGCTGTCGATGTCAAAATCCAGCTGGTATTGGCCTGATTGAGCTCGCTGCCAGACACAACATCCGACATCATCAGGAAAACAAGTGTTAAGCTTATTTTCAGTTGTTTAGATAGCGTCTTCACCCGACTCTCCAGTTCGAATGCGCACAATCTGCTCCAGATTGGTCACAAAAATCTTGCCATCACCAATTTTCCCGGTATTCGCCGCATCAATAATCGCTTCTATCGCGCGCTGCAACATATCTTCGGAAACGGCGATTTCCAGCTTCACTTTAGGCAAAAAATCCACGACATATTCAGCACCGCGATAAAGTTCGGTGTGCCCTTTCTGACGACCAAAGCCCTTGACTTCAGTTGCGGTCAGACCGGAAATGCCCAAATCAGACAATGCTTCCCTGACATCATCCAGCTTGAATGGTTTGATGATTGCGGTTATTAATTTCATTTTTTTCTCACCTTAAATCCGTGATTTCATGACGACACAAGTTATTAAAAAATACGCTTCTCCGGGATTATACCTTAACCCGGATAGTACACCAGAATCCGGGATACAGTTGTACGGCATCACGGCATCGAAAAGCGCTCGGTCATGACCTGTCAAAATTTTCGTGAATTACGAATCGTTTCGTAGGCTTTGCGAATTTTCTGGGTTTTCTGTTTGGCTAATGTCATCATTTCTTCCGGCAAGCCTTTGGCGACCAATTTGTCTGGATGGTGTTGACTCATCAACTTGCGATAAGCGCGTTTAACTTGCGCATCACTGGCCTCCGCTTTCAGCCCGAGGACGGCATAGGCATCTGCCAATGCCGCCTCGGCACCGCGGCCAAAAGGTTGCCGCTGATGCTGCTGATAAAAGCGCTGTTGCGCCTGAAACTGCATTTTCAAGGCTTCATATTCAAAGCGGGAAATATTTAAATAATCACAAATCTTATGTAACACGGCATCTTCGGCCTGATTGATCTGGCCATCGGCAAACGCCGCCTGAATCTGGATTTCGATAAACATGTTCAATAAATTTCCCCGTCTGCGACACTCCCGGGAAAACTGTTCCAACACCTCATGAATCGGAAAATCGGCTTGTTTCCCCTGCCGAAACAGGTCAATCGCCATTTTGCGCATTTTGGTATCCAATCGCATTTGCGCCATAACGGCTTCAGCCAGTTTGATTTCAGAGGGCGTCACCCGACCATCGGCTTTGGCAATATGTCCCATCACCGAAAATGTGGCGGTAAAAAACGCCATTTGTACCCGTTGCTGACCTGAAAAACCAAACACATCGCCAAAGTCAGGACTGTCCAGCCCTGCATCGAAATGATGCCCGACAGCCGCCCCTAAAATTGCGCCTAAAGGGCCGCCCAGCATAAATCCGAACGTGCCCCCTAATGCTTTTCCCAGCCAACCCATTATGTAGCCTCTTTGATAGCGTGTTGATTCATGTCTTGCCTCGCTTGCCGCCTTAAGAAGTTCATCCTATCCATAAAACTTTAATGTTAAAATGTTCGATTATTTTAGCCAATAGTAACAGACTCATGAGCGCACCCGATTCACTTTATCAATCCGACCTTCCGGCGTTAGAACTCCTCGCCCGTGGCAAAGTACGCGATATTTATGCCATTGATGCCCAACACCTGCTGATTGTTACTACCGACCGCATGTCAGCATTCGATGTCATTTTACCGGATCCCATTCCTGGTAAAGGCCGCGTCCTGACCGAGGTATCCAATTTCTGGTTCAACAAGACCCGGCCTATTATTCTCAATCATCTGACGGATGATTTAAGCCTTGAACAGGTCATCCCCGACCCCGACCAACGTCAGCAGGTTGAAGGGCGTGCGATTATTGTGAAAAAACTCAAACCTCTGCCGGTAGAAGCCATCGTTCGCGGCTATTTGATTGGTTCTGGCTGGAAAGATTATCAAAAAACCGGCTCGGTGTGTGGCATCCCGTTACCGGAAGGTCTGCAACTGGCGCAACAACTGCCTGAAGCGATTTACACCCCATCAACCAAGGCCGAAATCGGCGACCATGATGTCAATATTTCATTTGCCGACACGATTCCATTATTAGGCCAGGAAATGGCCGAAAAAGTCCGCAATATCAGTATTCAGATTTATACGCTCGCCGCTGATTACGCCCGTCAACGTGGCATTATTATCGCCGATACCAAATTTGAATTTGGCGTGGATGAAAACGGCCAGCTGTATCTGATCGATGAAGCATTGACCCCCGATTCATCACGTTTCTGGCCCGCCGATCAATACCGTGTCGGCATCAGCCCGCCAAGCTTTGACAAGCAATATCTGCGTGATTATCTGGAATCTCTGGACTGGGACAAAACCCCGCCAGGCCCTCACCTGCCTGAAGCCGTTCAGCGCCAATGCGCGGCAAAGTATCAGGAGGCCAAACAGATTTTGCTGGCCCCGCCTTCCCAGAAATAAGTCACCGCTATATCCAGGTTAAGATTTTGGCAAAGCTGGGCTGGGTCAGTCAGCCATTATAATAAGCCTTGTTCGGCAAAAGAACAGGGCCTGCCATCCCCAATAATAAAATGGTCCAGCACCCGGATATCAAACAAGGCCAGTGCCTGTTTCAGTCTCTCGGTAATCTGTCTGTCGGCCGTACTCGGCTCAGTCAACCCCGAAGGATGGTTATGGGCAAAAATAACCGCCGCCGCATTATGGGCCAGCGCCTGTTTGACCACTTCACGCGGATAAACCGCCGCACTATCGATGGTGCCTCTGAATAGCTCTTCAAAGCGCAAGACCCGGTGGCGATTATCCAAAAACAAGCAACAAAACACCTCATAACTGTAGCCGCGCAATTGACTGGCCAAAAACTGCCGTGTTTCCTGCGGACTGGTCAACACATCGCCTTGCACCAAAGTCTCTTCAAAATGCCGTTTGGCCATTTGTAAAACGGCTTGTAATTGCGCATATTTGGCCGCACCTAAGCCATTGGCCTGACAAAAGCGTTGCCGGTCCGCACTTAACAACGCTTTTAAGGAGCCGAAATCATCCAGCAATTCCCGCGCCAGATCGACTGCCGATTTTCCTTTTACTCCGGTACGTAAAAAAATAGCCAATAATTCCGCATCGCTCAATGCCCCTGCGCCTTTTTGTAATAATTTTTCCCGCGGTCGCTCATCGACCGGCCAATCCCTGATCGCCATGTTATTCCTGCTCTCTATATTCTGATAAACTAACCAAAATATAGTCGGAAACTGCCTATCTGTGAAATCCAATAACACCTCACCTCAAAACATTCTGCTGGGCGTATCGGGCGGCATCGCCTGCTATAAAAGCTGTGCCTTGATCCGTTTGCTAAAACAGCATCATATCGATGTCCGCGTGGTACTGACTGAAGCGGCCAGCCATTTTGTAACACCCTTAACATTTCAAGCGCTGACTGGACATCCCGTTCATCAACATCTTCTTGATGCGGATGAAGAAAACGCCATGGGCCATATTCGTTTGGCAAAATGGGCCGACCAGCTGCTGATTGCACCGGCAACGAGCAATATTATCGCCAAATTCAGTCATGGCATTGCCGATGATTTACTGAGCACCCTGTATCTGGCCGCCGATTGTCCGATAAGCATCGCCCCGGCGATGAATCAAGCCATGTGGAAAAAGCCCGTCTGTCAGGAGAATATCCAGCGCCTGCGCCAACAGGGTGTCACTATTATCGGGCCGGAAAATGGCCAACAGGCTTGTGGAGATACAGGACCGGGTCGAATGGCGGAACCTGAACAGATCTGCCAGCAACTCCTGTCACCGGCAAATCGCTATCTTAACGGTAAAAAAATCCTTATCAGCGCCGGGCCAACCCGCGAAGCCATAGA
Source organism: uncultured Methylococcaceae bacterium (assembly GCA_913056195.1). GTDB lineage: Bacteria > Pseudomonadota > Gammaproteobacteria > Methylococcales > Methylomonadaceae > Methylomarinum. The sequence goes on from CAJXMF010000004.1 coordinate 79,270, forward strand.
CCCGGTTCGCTATATCAGCAATCGCAGTTCTGGAAAAATGGGCTATGCTTTAGCACAAGCCGCCGAAAAAGCGGGCGCAGAGGTCACGCTGGTAAGTGGCCCAACACATTTAGCGCCCCCTGAACAGGTACGGCTGATTGCGGTGGAATCGGCAGAACAAATGGCCAACGCGATTATTCCCATAGCCAGCCAGTTTGATGTGTATATTGGTGCGGCCGCCGTTGCTGATTATCGGCCTGTTCTCGTCGAAGACAGAAAAATCAAAAAACAGGGTATAAACACATCGATTGAACTGACACAAAATCCGGATATTATCGCCGCCGTTGCCAAACTGACACCACGGCCGTTTGTCGTAGGGTTTGCGGCCGAAACGCATGATCTGGAAAACTATGCCAGAAATAAATTACGCGATAAAAACCTGGACGTGATTGCCGCCAATATCGTCGGTCAATCACGTGGCGGTTTCGATAGCAATGAAAATGCATTGCGTGTTTTCTGGACAGACGGACAACAAACTTTTGCCATGACGGATAAATGCCACTTGGCAGATCAATTACTGCAACTGATTGCAACGAAACTCAATGAATAAAATACAATTAAAACTGCTGGATTCACGCCTGGGTGAAGACATTCCATTACCGGCTTACGCCACACCCGGCTCTGCCGGTCTGGATTTACGGGCTTGCCTGGAGCAGGATACGACCATCAACCCGGGTGAAACCATTCTGGTTCCCACCGGGCTTGCCATCCATATCGAAGACCCCAAACTTGCCGCCGTTTTGCTGCCACGTTCAGGCCTCGGCCACAAACAGGGCATCGTCCTGGGCAATCTGGTCGGCCTGATCGATTCCGATTATCAGGGGCCGGTCTATATTTCCTGTTGGAATCGCGGTCAACAAGCCTTTACGATTCACATTGGTGAACGTCTGGCGCAAATGGTGTTTATTCCCGTTGTTCAGGTGGAATTTGAAACGGTCTCGACATTTAACCTAAGTGACCGGGGTGAGGGGGGGTTCGGTCATACTGGCCGCAACTAACAATGGCAATTAACAACGAAAGGGAGTAAACAATGGCGCGTATTTTCATCATTTTATCCAGTTTGGCATTGATGGCTGTACTTCTAGCCGGTGGTATCACCTACTGGTTTTCAGTATCGGAAGTTAAAAAAGAACAGTCTGAACAAGTCAAAAACATGGCGAAAGGACTGGCCATTGCCGTATCTGAACGCCTTAATATGTTGCAAAAAATGGTTGATAATGCAGCTACCCTTCCGGATGTAAGCGAATCCCTGGCTAATCGGAATAAAGACCTGATCCAATATAACGAACGCATGTTGGAATCCTTGATTCCCTATAGCCTGAAAGTGCGTTTACTCACACCCGATGTCAATCAGACCGATGACGCCGCCATACCCCATATGGGCTTCGCCGATCTTGAAATGGTTCAGGCATCCTTAAGCCAAAAACAACAGCCCTTGGTTCAAGGCCAGGGCGAGCACCGACACCTGGCTATCACCAGCGCGGTTCGGCACAATAATCAAACCGTCGGTGTTTTGCTGGCAAGTATTAAACCTGATCTTCTAAATAACATTATCAGCCAGATTTCGTTACCTTATGGGCATCTTGAAATCAAACAGGAAAGACTGACGCTGGCCAGTGCAGGACAAGCTATTCCCAAAGACCAATCCGCTAACGACAGTTTTTCCATAGCCGGCAGTGATTGGAAAATAGCGGTTTGGACACCAACCAATACCAGTGTCGGCTACTCGACCCTGGTCTTCGCCGCAATTCTTATTTCAGGACTTATCGCCTGCCTTGCCTTCTTCATTGGCTATAGGAAAATGGTCGAATATCTGCGCCGCGATCAAAGTACCATCATCAAAGCGGCAAAAGACATGATGGCCGGAAAAATCAGTGGTAATTATCCGGTTATTCTCGATGAAATGAGTCCAATCATCACCACCCTGACGCAATATAAACGTGCACTGGGTCATGACGAATCAGACCTTGATCAGTTAGCTTCAAGCGACAGTGATCTTGATGACAGCTTTTTTGATGAAGGTCTTGATACGGGCTTTCTCAATCTCGAACAAGGTATTGAAATTGAAGAAATTTCCTCACCTGCTGGAAATTTTTCATCGTCTATATCACCAACATTTGAATCATCATCGCCTGTAACATTAAGTACACAGCCATCCAATCCTCCTTTCAATCAGCAAAATGTATTTACGCATATTTTCAGAGCTTACGATATCCGCGGGATTGTCGATGAGGAATTGACAACCGACCTGGCCTATAAAATAGGCCAGGCTATCGGTAGCGAAGCCAAACAACAACGAATAAAGACCCTGGTGATCGGACGTGACGGCCGCCTGTCGAGCCGAAAACTGTCCGCCTCCCTGGTCGAAGGGATTTTATCCACAGGGCGTAATATCCTCGATATCGGCCTGGCACCAACCCCCGTTTTATACTTTGTCGCCCATCACAGTGAAGGCCGCTCAGGAGTCATGATCACCGGCAGCCATAATCCCCCCGAATACAATGGCGTCAAAATGGTTTTAAACGGCGAAACACTGGCAACCGACAAAATTCAGCGCTTAAAACATCGCATCGAAGATAACGACCTCGAAACCGGCGAACGTGGTTCGGTGGAAGAAAACACCCGCTACAATAACGAGTATATCGGCATTATCAGCGATGATATTCATATTGCTCGACCGATGAAAGTTGTCCTCGATTGCGGCAATGGTGCTGCCAGTGACTTAGCCCCGACTTTGCTGCGCACCATTGGCTGTGATGTCATAGAGCTTTATTGCGAAGTCGATGGTCATTTTCCAAACCATCATCCCGACCCGAGCAAACCCGAAAACTTGCGAGACCTGATCGCAACCGTGAAACATCATGAAGCCGATATCGGCATTGCTCTGGATGGTGATGGTGACCGCCTGGGCGTCGTTGATTCAGCCGGTAATATTATTTGGCCCGATAGACAAATGATGCTTTTTGCCAAAGATATTTTGAGTAATAAGCCGGGTGCTGAGATTATTTTTGATGTCAAATGCAGCCGCCACCTCAGCGACATCATCAGTAAATTTGGCGGCCGTCCACTGATGTGGAAAACGGGCCATTCACTGTTAAAGGCCAAGCTCAAACAAACAGGTGCCGCACTGGCCGGTGAAATGAGTGGTCATATTTTCTTCAATGACCGCTGGTTTGGTTTTGATGATGGTCTTTACGCAGCGGCTCGACTCATTGAAATATTATCGACAGATACGCGCCCGAGTCAGGCGGTTTTTGCTGACTTTCCGGATAGTATCAATACGCCTGAAATCACAATTGATGTCGCTGAAGGTGAAAACGTCCGATTGATTGAGCAATTATTTGCCGAGGCTAATTTTCCAGATGGAAATATTTTGAGTATTGACGGACTACGTGTCGATTTTGATGACGGCTGGGGGTTGGTCCGCGCCTCAAATACCCTACCGGCGCTAGTGTTACGATTTGAAGCCGATAGTAAAGACGCCTTAAAACGCATTCAAGCCCAATTTAAAGCCTTGTTGCTGAAAATAAAACCCGACCTCACTATTCCGTTTTAATTTATAATTTCATGCTTTGAATTTGGCGCCTGGCCTTACCGGTTGGGGTAGCCCAACCGTCGATGATATTCCTTTTCATCTCTGTTTCTATTATTTAAAAAACGTTCACGCAATGAAAAAAAATGCAGCTCACCAAATCGCACATATTTTAACCGAAGCCCTGCCTTATATTCAGAAATTTCAGAATAGAACGATTGTGATTAAATATGGCGGCAATGCGATGGTTGATGAGTCGCTGAAACAAGGCTTTGCCCGTGATATCGTTTTAATGAAACTGGTTGGCCTCAACCCTGTTGTCGTACATGGTGGCGGCCCTCAAATTGGTAATGTTCTGGATAAAATCGGCAAATCGACTGAATTTGTCGACGGCATGCGTGTGACCGATAGTGAAACCATGGATGTCGTTGAAATGGTATTAGGTGGGCTGGTCAATAAGCAAATCGTTAATTTGATCAACCAACAAGGTGGAAAAGCGATCGGTTTGACCGGCAAGGACGGTAATTTTATTCATGCCCGGAAAATCCAGCGTAAATCGCTTAGCCCTGAATTTAAATCTTCGGAAATCATTGACCTTGGCCATGTCGGTGAAGTCAGCCGTATTGATCCATCTGTGGTTGACATGCTGGTGCACAGCGATTTTATCCCGGTCATTGCCCCCATAGGCGTAGGCGAGGATGGTTTCTCCTATAACATCAATGCTGACCTGGTGGCCGGTAAAGTTGCCGAAACCCTAGGCGCAGAAAAGCTCATATTATTGACCAACACGGCAGGCATTCTAAACAAGCAAAACCAATTGTTAACCGGTCTGTCTATCCCCGATATTGATAAGCTAATAGAGGATGGCACCATAAAGGGTGGAATGATTCCCAAAACGCTCTGTGCAACCGATGCCCTGAAAGTGGGCGTCAATACCGTGCATATTATTGACGGACGTGTCGAACATGCCGTTTTATTGGAATTATTTACCGACGAAGGCGTCGGAACTTTGCTAAAACGATGCTAACCCGGAAATTTTAGTCGCTCACATAACAACTAAACGTCATTGTCATAGCCTTCGGGCGACCATGACATACTACGCCTTGGGCTGCCATCGTCAAAAAACGCCGGGAGTTGAGTAATGTGTGCCTTACTCCTGCTGCGAGTGTGGCAAGCGCTGCTCTATAAAATCATTGAATGACTGACGAATTTGCTTCACTTTTGGACTGATGCATAATTCCATGCCAATCGTCGAACGTTTACAGCGAATATCCAAAAAGATTTGTTCCCGTTGCTTATCCAGTTTCAATTTTGAAACCGACAAACTTAAATCAAGATCATTGCGCGGTGTATCCGACATGATAAGCCGGTCGGTATCAATATCCAGCCTGGTCGTGGAATACATTTTTACAAACAAGCGTGAAATTTGCCAGGCTTTATCGCAGCGCGCTTTACTCTCGCAAATATACAAGCCCAACTCTTTTGCCGACTGCCTTTCAGCCACCCAGTCAATCAACTTGTCCATATCGGCCGTCTTAGATTGCATCAGAAATTTAAATCGCGCAATATCCATGTTGAATTGTTTTTCAGCCTGTTTGCGCTTTGCCAGATGCCTGTTGATTTCGGCATCCAACCGCTTGAGTTGTTGTTTGGAATCTGCAATAGCCTTTACCAGGTCTTTCGGCACCTTGCGGTTTTCCCGTTCATAACGGGCCGCTTTATGCAATTGCTGCTGCAGTTGCTTTTCTATCCTGATCCTATTCCCTTCAGCGACCTTTCTTTGTGCATCCAATGCCTGAAGTTTCCCTCTCAAAGCCATCTCCATATCATCCAGATTACGAAAAGTACTCAGCAATACCTTGTCATGGGTACGCTGTTTTTCGATCAATTTCTGTTGTTCTCTACGTAATTTTTGCAGACGTTTTTCAAGTTCAATCTGTTCCTTGCTTTTTGCCGCTTCGACCACATCCAATACACGTATCGATTCACTTAAGGATTCACGTTTGTGCTTGATTTGATCGGGTGGCACCTGGTCGGAAAAAAATACACGACCTTGATCATCCACCCAACGGTACATTTTTTTGGCATAGACAGATTGTTCTGTCCCCAAAATAATCGCCGTAAAAAGTATGAAAAATTTAAATGCTCGAAGCTTTTTCATCTCATTGAAAAGAAATCACTTAGATTATCAGTAAAAAGGATTCTAAGAAGATAATCAGAAGTTATGAAATTATCGTGTTGCATCCCATGCGCCCAAGTTTAGATATTGTCTTCTGATTATCGCTCAATAACATTGCAGGAATCTTAAAGAACTATAGCTGAAAAAATCAGTTTGTTTTGAAACCTGTTCGAGATTAAACGTCAATATTCACCCCTTCTCTCCATATCATCTTTTCCTCTTGGGAGAAGGCTGGGATGGCGGTATCAAATAGGAGGGGACTATGAATATTAACGATTAAACAGGTCCTTAGCCAATTAAGCTGGCCAGCTGATGTAACGGCGGCAAAATAATCATTTTCAGCAACTGCAGAAAAATCAAGGCGACCAGCGGCGATAAATCGACGCCACCTAAATCCGGGGTCATACGTCGAAAAAAACGCAATACCGGCTCGCTAAGGCCATATAAAATCGATGTTGCCGCATTATGATGCCCTATTGCAATCCAGCTCAATATCGCTCTGGCAAAAATCATAAAGATAAAAATATTGATGAACAAACTCATCAACTGCGTCAGCGAAATAACCATCAAAGCCGGCAAACCGACCATTACACCTTTGATTGCAAAAATGCTGAAATCAGATAACATCTGCAACAACATCAACAGCAGCAAAGCCGAGGTATCAACCTTACCCAAAGGTGGCACGATACGGCGTAGCAACCTTAGAGGCGGATGGGTGATTTTAACTATACCCTGTGAAATCGGATTGTAAAAATCCGCACGACTCCACTGCAATAAAAAACGCAATGCAACCGCTAGGATATACAATGAAAAAACCGTATCGATCAAAAAAATCAGCGGATCGGATAGATACGTTGCCCCCATTATTCTTCTCCCAGTTCTTTCGATAGCTCAATCGACCGATCTCGCGCGGCATGTAATGCTTTTGACACCAACTGTTTAAATTCACCTTGTTCAAAAACGTCTAATGCTTTCTGTGTCGTACCGCCCGGCGATGTCACACGCTGTCGTAATTGAGCCGGCGTGTCGGACGACTCCAAGGCGATTTTTGCAGCGCCCATGGCGGTTTGTTGCACCAGAATTCGGGCCGTTTTTTCATTCAGCCCCAGTTCCACAGCCGCCCATTCCATCGCTTCCATCAGTAAAAAGAAATAAGCCGGCCCACTTCCTGAAACGGCCGTCACCGCATCCAGCTCCGACTCATGTTCGACCCACAGCGTTATACCAACGGCGCGCAAAATATTCTCGGCCAATTGTTTTTCATCGTCTCCCACATATTCATTGGCGTGCAATGCCGTCACTGCAGACATCACTAAAGCCGGTGTGTTTGGCATTGTGCGCACGATGGCGACATGATCACCTAACCAATGACGTAAACTTTTCTGACCTATGCCGGCGGCAATCGAAACCACCAAACTCTGTTTCTTTTGCACAATCGCGGCAATCTCTTGCGCCGTTTCGCGCAATACCTGCGGTTTTACCGCCAATACAACGACATCGACAACGTGTGCCAATTGTGCGTTTTCTGTTGTGGTATTCACATTTAAATGCTCAGCATGTTTCAGTAACACATCTTCACGAACATCGGATACCCAAATATTTTGTGCGGAAAAGCCGCTCTGAATAAGCCCAGTCATTAAACAGGCAGCCATGTTTCCACCACCGACAAAACCAATTTTTTCTGTTCTCATAGCGTCCTCTTATTCCTTATATCTCTGATATACCAAGCATAAATCTGATTCAGCCTTGATCCGTCATCCCTTTTACGGCCGATAAATGACGGATTCTGAACCCGGAAAGCAATAATACCATCAGATAAACCAAAGCACCTAAAGCAATCCAAACAAACAAGTGCACAACCCGGTCATATACTGACCAACCTAGCCACCACTGACTATCGACACACTTATAGAGAAAAACAGCCATCACCTCATTGGCCAGAACAATTCTCAACATGAATAATCGCCATGCTGGCCCCGGCTGATATATACGTTTTTTTAACAACGTCCCTAAGAGTAAAGAAGCATTAAAAAAAGCACCCAACGAGGTTGCCAAAGCCAGCCCCGCATGTGCCAATGGAAAAACCAGCGATAAATTCAGTCCCATATTCGCGATCATGGCATAAATACCAAATTTAACCGGTGTTCTGGTGTCTTTGCGCGAGGTAAAGCCTGGAACCAGGATTTTAACCAGAATGAAGCCCAGCAACCCCAAGGCATACGCCTTTAAACTGCGTCCGGCCATAACGACATCGTCCGCACCAAATTCATCATATTGAAACAAGGTGCTTAACATCGGTTCAGCCAACAACATCAACCCCAGTGAAGCCGGCATACCGATCAATAAAACCAGCCGCAAGCCCCAGTCCAAAGACCGGGAAAAACCTTGTGCATCCTTAGCAGCATGATTTTTCGACAATTCAGGCAAAATAACGGTCGCCAAGGCGATTCCAAACACGCCTAATGGAAATTCAACCAAGCGATCAGAATAATACAACCATGACACACTACCCGAGGGCAAAAATGACGCAATCAGGGTATCCAATAATAGATTGATTTGTGTAATCGATACCCCAAAAATCGCCGGCAACATCAGCGCCATTATTTTTCTGACCCCTTTATCGCCAAATCCCCATCGCAGCCTTGGCACAAGCCCCAATCGCCACAAAGCTGGAAACTGAAACAATAACTGAACCAATCCTGCGGCAAAAACTCCCCAGGCCAGAGCAACCACAGGCTCAGCCATTAACGGTGACAACCAGATCGCCGCCGCAATCATGCATAGATTTAAAAAAACCGGAGTAAATGCCGGCACCGCAAATTTGCCATGCGAATTCAATATTCCGCCTGCAAAAGCCACCGAAGAAATAAAGAACAGATACGGAAATGTAATTCTTAGCATCTGAACAGCCAAATCGTACTGTTTTCCCTCCCATAAAAATCCGGGCGCGAACAACGTAATCAAAACCGGCGCGGCAATCATGCCAATAATCGAAACCAGCATTAAAACCAGCGCCAATGATCCGGCCGTGCGATCCAAAAAAGCACGTAACGCGACCTTACTACCCTGCTCTTTATAATCGGATAATACGGGCACGAAGGCTTGGGCGAAGGCACCTTCAGCAAATAAACGCCGTAAAAAATTAGGTATTTTAAAAGCGACAAAAAAAGCGTCGGTTGCCGCATTAACCCCAAATATTCGCGCCAACAACATATCCCGTATAAAACCCAGAATACGCGATAGCATTGTCATGCCGCCAACAACCGCCGTCGATTTAAACAACTTTTTACTCAAAAAAACTCCTTGCAAACTAAGGCAACTCGCACCATCACATCAAATTTAATTGACAATAATAGCATTTAAAAAGATAATAGCGGGTTCTTAATAACATAGATTTTTTATTGATTCACTATGGCCAATTCACCACAAGCTAAAAAAAGAGCACGTCAGGCGGAAAAAAGACGCGTTCACAATGCTGGACAGCGCAGCCGGATGCGTACATTTATCAAGAAAGTTATCGCGGCAGTAGACGCGGGTGATAAAGAACAAGCACAAGCCGCGTTTAAATCAGCTGTTCCCGTTATTGATTCAGCCGTCACCAAAGGCTTGATTCATAGAAATAACGCTGCACGCAAAAAAAGCCGCTTGAATGCTAAAATTAAAGCATTAGGCTAAGGCTCCAAGGTTAATACCTCAAAAAAAGACAGGCTTAATGCCTGTCTTTTTTTGCCTTATAATCGCAGGCTTCACAAAAGCACCAGATTATCTCGATGAATCAACTCTTCATCATCGGCATAGCCTAATATTTTCTCAAACTCCAAGCTGCTTTTACCGGCGATTTTTCTGACTTCCTCAGCATTATAATTTACCAGCCCACGCGCAATTTCCTGATTCTGCTTATCCACACAGCTGACTAAATCACCCCGAACAAAATCACCAGAAACATCTCTCACACCGACTGCAAGCAAACTCTTGCCTTTATTTTTAAGCGACTTAACCGCCCCATCATCCAGCTCCAATACACCTTTTCGCTGTAACTGTCCGGCCAGCCATTGTTTTCTAGCCGCATATTTTGCAACATCCGGCACCAGATACGTTCCTAACGTTTCACCCGCCACAATCCGACCAATCACATCTGCGGGCTTACCCGATACAATAACCGTCGCTGCGCCAGAACGCGCCGCAAGCCGTGCAGCGCGGATTTTGGTAAACATTCCGCCCCGCCCCAGACCGCTGCGACTGCCACCCGCCACCTTATCCAGAACCGGATCATTCACACTGGCCTGCTCAATTAATTGTGCCGATACGTTAATACTCGGATCGCTATCGAACAAACCCGCCTGATCGGTCAATATAATCAACAGATCGGCCTCAACCAGATTAGCCACCATAGCGGCCAGAGTATCATTATCCCCAAAGCGAATTTCATCAGTTGCTACCGCATCATTTTCATTGACGACCGGAATGACATTTAGTCCCAACAACGTCAACAAGGCGCTGCGCGCGTTCAAATAGCGTTTACGATCCGACAAATCATCATGCGTCAACAGAACCTGAGCGGTCAGCAGGCCATGCCGCTGAAATTTATTTTCAAAATTCCGTACCAGGCCCATCTGCCCAACCGACGCGGCGGCCTGCAATTCATGCAATGTCGATGGACGTTCGGAGAAACCCAAACGACTCATACCCTCAGCCACAGAACCCGATGACACCAAAACCACATCACGCCCGGCATGTTGCAGTGCCGCCATTTGCGACACCCAGCCCGCTATAGCCGGAACATTCAAGCCTTTTCCATTATTGGTCAGCAAAGAACTTCCGATTTTAACGACGATTCTTTTAGCCTTGCCAAACTCAGCCCTGCTCATCCTCATCGTCCTTTTCCAGTTTTGCTTCCGGTTCTGCTTCAAGCTGACGCTGCTGATCCAAGTGCTGCATGATGTCATACATCAGTCGATCCAACCCTTGTTTTTTTAATGCCGAAATCTGATAGATCGGCCCCTGCCAACCCAATTCCTCTACAATTTCCCGGCACGTTTGCTCAACCTTCCCCTCCGGTAAACGATCAATTTTATTCAATATCAGCCAGCGTGGCTTTTGCGCCAGATCATCACTCCATTTTTCAACTTCATGAATAATTTTTCTAGCCGCCTCAACCGGCGTTTCGCTGCTTTCATACGGCATGACATCGATTAAATGCAGTAACAACCCCGTCCGCGACAGATGTTTCAAAAACTGCAAGCCAAGTCCGGCGCCTTCTGCTGCGCCCTCAATCACCCCGGGAATATCCGCAATCACAAAACTACGCAAATCATCGACGCGCACAACCCCCAAATTGGGATGCAGCGTCGTAAACGGGTAATCCGCCACCTTGGGTCTGGCAGAAGACACCGCACGGATCAGGCTGGATTTTCCGGCATTTGGCATGCCCAACAAACCAACATCGGCGATAATCTTTAATTCCAGTTTTAACACACGCTGCTCGCCCGGCGACCCTTTACTAAACTGGCGCGGCGCGCGATTGACGCTACTTTTAAAGCGGGTGTTACCCAAGCCATGAAAACCACCTTTCGCGACCAATAGTTTTTCACCCGGGTGCGTTAAGTCCCCTAACTTCTCACCTGTTTCCGCTACATAGACAATCGTACCCAAGGGCACCGGAATAATACAATCCTCACCTTTTTTGCCGGTACAATTCCGCCCCATGCCATTTTGCCCTCGCTGCGCCCGATGTACAGAATGGTAGCGAAAATCAGCCAAGGTGTTTACATTTTCAACAGCCAGCAGATAGACGCTGCCGCCATCACCCCCATCACCCCCATCGGGACCACCCATCGGAATGTATTTTTCACGCCGAAACGTGGCAACACCATTGCCGCCATCACCCGCTTCGACACGAATTTCCGCTTCATCTACAAATCGCATATCTCTCTTTATTTTTTTCCTGACCTGACAAGGCACGCCAATCAAACACGCTTACCTTAACACCGCACAAACAAAAAAGCCCCGTCGAAGACGGGGCTTTTAAATGAGTCTTTATTCAGCAGCAGTTATGCAGGTTGAATACTGACATATTTGCGGTTTTTTGGACCTTTAACTTCAAAAACCACTTTGCCATCCGCTGTTGCAAATAAGGTATGATCTTTACCCAATCCTACATTTTCACCGGCATGAAACCGAGTTCCCCGCTGTCTTACCAGAATATTTCCAGCTTTAACAACTTGACCGCCATAACGCTTGACACCTAAGCGCTGGGCATTAGAATCACGTCCGTTCCGGGTACTACCACCCGCTTTTTTATGAGCCATTTTTGTACCCCTTTATATTACGCAGAAATACCGGTAATTTTTACTTCGGTAAAATACTGACGATGCCCCATTTGTTTCATATGGTGCTTGCGTCTTTTAAATTTGATAATTTTAATCTTTTTATGTCGGCCTTGAGAAACAACTTCCGCAGTCACTTTTCCACCATCAACATAAGGCTGACCAATTTTGACTGCATCGTCTGATTGCACTAACAGTACCTTATCAAACTCAACGCTGTCACCCGTTCCCAGTTCAAGTTTTTCTATTTTTAAGGTGGTGCCTTCCTCAACCCGATACTGTTTGCCACCTGTTTGAATTACTGCATACATCAGTGCACGCTCCGTCAAGCATAAATCTGTTAAAAGTAAACCGCGTATTATATTCACCAAACGACATAACGTCAAACAAATACGCTTCGCACATTCTCGACAACCATTTACATGCGGCAGGATTTTAATTTCATGACCTATATAATAGGATAACAAACCGCTTTCGCGCTCTAACATATGACTGGGCTGCGGTAAAATAACACAACAAAATGATTGACACCACCTTATTGATTAAATAGGATGGCTGACTATTTAGCTCATCTCTTTGGTTTTTTGGATATTGACACAAAAAAATGGTAGCAACAGACGCCCCCGGCTCGACCGATTCAATCGATTTTGAGGCCATAAAGAATCTGACAACTTCAGAAGCCCGCGCCGTTGATCAGCTTATTCTCGATGAATTAAGCTCCGATGTCGTACTGATCAATCAGATGGGGCATTATATTATCGGCAGTGGAGGCAAAAGACTCCGCCCCATGTTATTGCTATTGGCCGCAAAAGCATTAGGCAAAACAAGCCAACATCATTTAGTCATGGCGGCCGTCATTGAATTTATCCATACTGCAACATTGCTGCATGATGATGTTGTCGATGAATCGGACCTCAGACGCGGCAAAGATTCCGCCAATGCCGTCTGGGGTAATGCCGCCAGCGTTCTGGTCGGGGACTATCTCTATTCCAGCGCTTTTGAAATGATGGTTCGTACTAACAATATGCGGGTCATGGAGATATTGTCAAAAACCACGACAGCCATTGCCGAAGGCGAGGTTTTACAGCTGCTAAATTGCAACAACCCTGAGACAAGTGAAGAAAAATATCTACAGGTCATCGCCCGCAAAACAGCTATTCTGTTCAGCGCCGCAACGCGTTTGGCCGCGGTTATTTCCAACACCTCGCCAGAAACCGAAGAAGCTCTGGCCGAATATGGTCAACAACTTGGCTTAGCCTTCCAATTGATTGATGATGCACTCGATTACAAAGCCAGCCAGGAAGAATTAGGCAAGAATCTCGGTGATGACCTGGCCGAAGGCAAACCGACACTGCCTTTGATTTACGCCATTGAACACGGTACAAAGGCACAGGCAGAGGTCATCATCAACGCCATCAAACAAGGCTCACGCGATGCGTTTATCGAAGTTTATGACATCGTCAAAGAGACCCACGCGATCGAATATACCGAAAAATGTGCCGATGCCGCCGCACAAAAAGCCATTGATGCGATCGCCATCCTGCCAGACTCCGAATACAAAACGGCCTTACAACAATTAGCCCATTTTTCGGTTCAAAGGGATCACTGATCAGCTCATCGCTGACTTAAGACCTAAATGTTGTCTGATTTTCCAGGACAAGCCCCCGACCCGCTGCATTTTTCGCTTAACGGCGGCTTCAAAGACGTCTTCAGTCGCCAAAACATATGCAGCCTGTTTCGCCCGTGTGACAGCCGTATACAGCAATTCTTTACTCAACACAGGATTCATTTCATCCGGCAGTACCATCAAAACCTCTGCAAATTCAGAACCCTGACTCTTGTGAATCGTCATCGCATAACAGGTCTGACACTGCGGCATCCGCCCTGGCAGCACGCGATGTAGCCTGCCATCTGCCCGGACGAAAAATATCATCAACTGCCCCTCGTCATCCGGCAAACACAAGCCAATATCACCATTGAATAACTGCATACGCGCATTATTCTCGACCACCATAACCGGACGTCCCGCATACCACTGCCGACGCAAATCGATCGCGCCTTCGCGATGCCATGTTTTTTCGATGCGATAATTCATATCCTGAACCGATAGCGGGCCATAGCGATTCGCACACAACACCTGAAAGCGATTGAATGCCTGTAAAATTTCGCCAACATCGCCACCCCGCTTAACCAATCGCCAATACGCTGTATATTTCTCCTGCACGAAGTCATCAACATCCTGCTGCAACAAGCCTACGGAATCCAGGTTTTGCAGCGCGCCCCAGGCCTCCCTCGCCTGTTGACACTTAATCGCCTCGGCCAATGTTTTGATATCGCCCTGAAAACGATGTGACTTGAGCAATTCCTGAGTGTGCTCCGGTAAAGCCTCGGTTAAATCGGCCAATACCGATCCCGCCTCAACCGAAGACAATTGCTCTTTATCGCCCAATAAAATCAATTTTGCACCCGGTTTTAACGCATCAACCAATTTGCTCATCAGGGCTAAATCGACCATCGACACCTCATCGACCACCACCACATCATACGGTAACGGATTATCGGCATCATGCCAAAAATACGGCGTAGGTGGGCGACTCCCCAATAAATGATGCAAGGTTGTTACCTGTTCAGGAATCGATTGTTTGATAGCGTCTGTACACGGCAAAAAAGGCTTGCTGCCCACGACGGACTCCTGCAGCCGCATCGCCGCTTTGCCCGTTGGTGCGGCCAAAGCAATCGTCAAATCAGCGCACTGCTCCAATAACAAAGCCAAAATTTTAACAACCGTTGTCGTCTTTCCCGTCCCTGGCCCGCCACTGATTATGGTTAAACGATGCTTCAAGGCATTTTCTGCCGCTATTTTTTGCCAATCAACCTCATCAATTAATGCCGGAAAATAGCGCTCAAGTATGACATCCTCCGGCACATCACCTGGCGGTACGCGAACCAACTCCGCTAATTGCGCGGCCAGGCGCTGCTCATAGGCCCAATAACGCTGCATATACAAGCGATTCTGCTCCAATATCAGCGCTTTGGGCTTTTTACCATCGACCAGCCCTGAACGCTCAATCAGTATTTTTTCTTCCGTATTCAATTGAATACAACTATGGCCTTCAGCTTGTGCCGCAGACAAACGCAGCAAAATAGCCTGCATGGTTTCTTTAGGCACATCTGAATCTACAAATTGCAGCATAAAACGGGCAAATGCCCGATCTAAACGACGGCACCCCGGTTCCAGGCGATGAATTTCGTCACACTTCAGTTCCATTATTCCCCTCACTGAAAATTCCCTCATATTCTACACCGATGTTCAGGAGACATTACGCCTAACGCGGTATAATTATCTTTTTTTACCGATTTAAAAGAAACATGAGCACAGTTAATACCGAAAAACTTTCCAGCGCCCGCTTCAGTGAAGCAACCGACGAATTCGTCGAAATTTTTACCGCATCTGTCGATTTTGACCAGCGCATGGCGCAGGAAGATATCGAAGGCTCGGGGGCGCACGCCAAAATGTTACACAAAATCGGCATCCTGACTGAACAGGAACTGGCCGATATTGAACGCGGCCTGACTCAAATCAGTGAGGAAATTCAAAGCGGCCAATTTAACTGGTCAATCAAACAAGAAGATGTTCACATGAATATCGAAGCTCGTTTGACCGCACTCATCGGCATTGCCGGAAAAAAACTGCACACCGGCCGCTCGCGCAATGACCAGGTAGCGACCGATATTCGCTTGTATTTACGCAAGGAAATCGGCCTGATCAAGCGACAACTCAGCCGCTTGCAAAATGCATTACTCGACCTGGCCGAACAGGAAGCCAGCACCGTCATGCCGGGATTTACCCATTTGCAGGTCGCACAGCCTGTCACCTTTGGCCATCATTTAATGGCCTGGTTCGAAATGCTCAAACGTGATCGCGAACGCCTGGATGACTGTCTCAAACGCACCAATATCATGCCATTAGGTGCCGCCGCCCTGGCCGGCACCAGCTATCCGATAGACCGCGTCATGACGGCCGAATTACTGGGCTTTAGCGGCCCTTCCGCCAACTCACTCGATTCGGTCAGTGATCGTGATTTCGCTATCGAATTCACCGCCGCCGCCAGCTTGATCATGATGCATCTGTCTCGATTTTCTGAAGAACTGGTGCTGTGGTCCAGCGCCCAATTTGATTTTATCGATATGCCCGACGCATTCTGCACCGGCTCATCCATCATGCCACAAAAGAAAAATCCGGATGTGCCCGAACTGGTTCGCGGAAAATCCGGCCGTGTCACCGGCCATTTGATGTCATTATTGATGCTCATGAAGAGCCAGCCATTAGCCTATAACAAAGATAATCAAGAGGACAAGGAACCCCTGTTTGATACCGTAGATACACTGTTGAATTGCCTGCACGCCTTTGCCGATATGATGCCGCATATCAAAAGCAAAAAGGACAAAATGCACCAGGCGGCACGACGCGGTTTTGCGACAGCCACGGATCTCGCCGATTACCTGGTGCGAAAAGGCATGCCTTTTCGTGATGCCCACGAAGTGGTCGGGCAAGCGGTTAAATTGGGTCTGAATACGAAACGGGATCTGGCCGACCTGAGTCTGGCCGAATTGCAACAATTCTCAGCCTTAATCGAGCGCGATGTCTTCGATATTTTAACCTTGGAAGGCGCCGTTGCAGCACGCAAACATATCGGCGGCACCGCGCCGGAAACCGTTCTGGCCGCCATTAAAGCCGCCAGAGCCGAAATGTCTAAACGTGAATAAAACGGTTATCGACCTGCTCCGTCATGGCGAAGTCCATGGCGGCGGCTGTTTCCGCGGCACACAAGACGACCCACTGACTAAAAACGGCTGGCGGCAAATGGATAATCAAACCCAAGCCCACCACTGGCAAGCCATTATCAGCTCACCGCGGAACCGCTGTCTCCGTTTTGCCCAACATCTGAGCCAACAACAACACATCCCGTTACAGATTGACGACGACCTGCGCGAAATTCATTTTGGTGATTGGGAAGGCAAACGCCACGAAGACATCCATCAACACACGCCTGAATTACTACAAGCGTTCTACCGCAACCCCATCAAAAACACCCCACCGTCAGGAGAGCCCTTTATTGAATTCCAACAGCGCATCACACAAAGTTGGCATAACGTATTGAACACCTATCATGGTCAACACATTTTGCTCATTACCCATGCCGGCGTGATCCGACTCCTGTTCTCACTGATCTTCAAACTCCCCTACCCGCAATGCTTTCAGTTTGACCTTCCGCCCGCCAGCTTAACTCGCTTCAGTCATTTTAAAAACGATGGCGAAACGTTCACTCAGCTTAATTTCCTGCGACCACTTGAGCACTAAATACAAAAAAGCCCGATACCTATCACAGGAATCGGGCTTTTTCGGCTTGAAATTATCAAATCAATAGGCTCAGGCTGTCACATCCAGCTGACTACCCATGCTGCCCTTGGCAACGGTTGTTTTTTGAGTTTCAATGGCAGAATTGACCGCATCATCACGGTCGCCATCGCCATCGGGCTGAGTACCCTCAACCACTTCCCGCGTCTGTTTTGGCACGGTTGTTTGAGCTGTTAGGAACGTACTTGCAGCGGATGAAATATTCATACTTTTTCTCCTCTATTCAATAGATCTGGAGACTTAACCTCACAACCCCAGATACAAACAAAATTAGTAACTACTCAGCGTAAATTCTTCTGTGGGCATAGGCTGTTGATTTATCAGG
>CAJXMF010000005.1 GCA_913056195.1 uncultured Methylococcaceae bacterium
CTTTTCAAGCGATGGTGCAGGTGCGGAACAAGCTGGTTGAAGCCTATAAAGATGTTATGAACATGCCAATGTAAGGCAATTCGCAATAAATAACATACCCATCCAGCTTGTCTTTTTGTCCGTCTTCTGCGTTGCACCAACACTTACATAGCTTGCTATGCGCCTGTTGGTGCGCCTTGAATACGAACAAAAATCCTGCGCAATATGAGCATTTTATTCACTGCGCATTACCTAATCAAAGTTTTAAAAAACAATGAGCGAGCAACAGGCAGCGACTACAATTAATTCTGATACCGGCACTCAGTTAACGACGACTGAAGAGGCTGAGGGTAAGGTAAACGGGCATCCAGCATTACAGGCTCTGTCTAAACTGAATATTAACCGTCAAATTGGTTTGATGTTGGGTTTAGCTTTGAGTGTCGCTATAGGCGTCGCTATAGTATTGTGGTCACAAACGCCGAGCTACGATTTACTCTATACCGGCATTGCCGAGCAAGATGCCTCTGAAATCATTGATACGCTGAATGAAATGGGTGTTGATTATCAGGTTGATACCAGCTCTGGCGCCATTATGGTGCCGGCGGGCAAGGTGCGGGAGTTAAAACTAAAACTGGCCGCTAAAGGCTTGCCGCGCAGCACTAACGACAGTTTAGGCTATGAGTTACTAGATAAGGAAACGGGATTTGGCACCAGTAAAAATATTGAACTGATGCGATTCCAGCGCGCATTGGAAGGCGAAATTGCCCGTACAATCATGACCATTCAAACCGTAAAATCTGCCCGGGTTTTACTGGCGATTCCAAAACAATCCGTGTTTGTTCGCAAACGAAAAAAACCCAGCGCATCGGTCGTCGTTTCATTGTATCCGGGGCGAAGTCTTGAAAAACAGCAGGTCGAAGCCATTGTTCATTTAGTGGCCTCCAGTGTACCGATGCTTGAGCCGGGCGAGGTGACCGTTGTCGATCAAAAAGGTCGTTTGCTCAATAGTAAAAATGCCGGTGACAACCTGTTTTTGACAAGCAAGCAGTTTGAATACAAACAGCAGGTCGAAGAGCATCTGATGGATCGGATTCAAAATATTTTGAATCCGATTGTTGGACGCGATGGCCTAAGAACTCAGGTATCAGCGGATGTGGATTTTTCCGTCACTGAAAAAACCCAGGAAATGTTCAATCCTGATTTGCCGGCGGTTCGCAGTGAGCAAACTCAGGAGGAGGAAAGTACCCAGTCTGCGGTGCAAGGGGTGCCCGGTGCGCTGTCCAATCAGCCGCCACCGACAGGTGTGGCACCGGAAGTGGCAAGCGGTGCGGAGGCGCAAAACAGCAAGGTCACGCCGAAATCAATTCGCAAAAGCGCGACCCGCAATTATGAACTGGATAAAACGATTACTCATACGCGGTTATCGACAGGGGAGGTTAAAAAACTATCCATTGCCGTGGTGGTTGATAATAAAAAAGTGGCTTTGGGTGACGGTGAAATCAGCTCAAGGCCTTATTCGGCTGAAGATTTACGGCAACTGGAAAATCTGGTCAAACAAGCTGTGGGCTATGATGCCAGCCGGGGTGATAAGGTAACCGTGAGCAATGTTGCCTTCAATGCGTTAGATGATTTGGCACCGCTGCCTGAACTGCCGATTTGGGAGCAACCCTGGTTTGCCGATGCGCTGAAACAATTCGCGGCCGTTGCGGTCGTATTGTTCCTGATTTTAGGGGTGTTGCGCCCGGTGATGCGTGGATTGATTGCGCGGCATGAAGATGAGGCGCTGGCGGCGGAATTAGCGCGTGTACGTGAGGAAGCCGAAGCGATGGGCGGCGTGGTCAAATTCGATGAAGACGGTAAGCCGGTCGCGGTGCCTGTAGACGCGATTCAAGATGAACAGTTGGCCTTGGCGTCGGGTGCCGAAGACCTGTTACTGTTGGATGCGCCACAGAGTTACGAAAAACGGTTGGAATATGTACAGAAGTTAATCGATGAAGATCCACAATTGGTGGCGCAAGTCTTGAAAGGATGGGTGAAAGAAGATGGCTGAGGAGCAAAGCACCGAGCTGGAGTTGACCAGGCCTGAGCAGGCAGCGCTGTTGCTGTTGGCCGTAGGCCAGGATAGAGCGGCCAGTGTTTTGAAAAATATGGGGCCAAAGGAAGTTCAAAACATTGGCGCGACGATGGCGAGACTGGACGGGATTCGTCCGGAAATGGTCGATGCTGTGCTAGAGCGATTCATTACCGAAATCAAGGATGAAACCGGTTTAGGTCTGGATTCGGATGAATATATCCGCAATATGTTGACCAATGCCTTAGGTGCAGATAAGGCCGGCAGTATTATCGACCGCATTCTGTTGGGCGCGAACAGTAAAGGGATTGAGCAGCTTAAGTGGATGGACTCGCGTTCGATTGCCGACTTGATTCGCTTGGAACATCCGCAGATTATTGCCATTATATTGTCCTTGCTTGATGCCGACCAGGCGGCCGAAGTATTGGGCTTATTGCCGGAGAATATGCGCTCGGATATTTTAATGCGGGTTGCGACATTGGAAGGCGTGCAGCCGGCGGCCCTGAAAGAACTGGATGAAATGATGGAAAAACAATTGACCGGTAGTGACAGCGTCAAATCGTCTTCTGTGGGGGGTATTGATGCTGCGGCCGATATATTGAATTTTGTCGAAGGCTCTATCAGTGAGGAACTCATGGAGTCAATCAACGAAAGCGATCCGGAACTGGGGCAACAAATTCAGGATAAAATGTTTGTTTTTGAAGATTTGGCGGCCGTTGATGATCGCGGTATTCAAACCTTGTTGCGCGAGGTATCAACCGATCAGCTGTTGTTGGCATTACGTGGCGTCGATGATGCACTCAAAGAGAAAATATTTAACAATATGTCCAAGCGGGCGGCGGAAATGTTGCGCGATGATCTGGAGGCAGCGCCGCCAACCCGCTTGAGTGAAGTTGAGGCGGCGCAAAAAGATATTTTAGCGATCGCCAAAAAACTGGCTGATGCCGGGGAGATTACCCTAGGTGCTGGCGGAGGTGATGAGCTTGTCTAATCGGGTGCGTTTTGCTGACGATGAAATCAAGGATGTCGACACTTGGAGTGATTTGGAAAATTTTTCGGCAAAGACATCGGGCCAGGAAAAAGCGCCGGTATTGACGGTCGAAGAAATCGAAAACATGCAGCAGCAGGCCTACAAGGAAGCTTTTGAGCAAGGCCGGCAGGAAGGTTTCAAGCAAGGTCATGAACAAGGTTTCAAACAAGGGCGGGATGAGGGCTTCAAACAAGGCCTTGAAGAAGGCCAAAAACAAGCTTATGACGAAAAATCAAATGTGCTCAATCAACAAATAGCGGATTTTAATCGCTTGATGGAATCTTTGACTGAACCTTTCAAACAGTTGGATGAACGGGTCGAGAAAGCCTTGCTTGACTTGGTGATTGGTATCGCAACGCAGTTGATTCGGCGGGAGATTAAAACCGATAGTGGCCAAATTGTGGCCGTTGTCAAAGAAGCCATAAATGCCCTGCCGGTGGCAAACCAGAATTTGACCTTGAAATTACATCCCGAGGATGCAGCGCTGGTTATTGAGGCACTGAAACTGGATACAGAATCGCCGCAATGGCGCATAGAAGAAGATCCGCTGTTGACACGCGGTGGCTGTATCGTGGAAAGCGGCGCTTCGCATATAGATGCCAGTGTTGAAAACAGGCTGGCGGCCATTGTGGCTAAAATGTTGGGTGGCCAGCGGCAGGATGATGAAGTGCCATGATTCCTGAAGTCGATCGTACCGAAGCCTGGCTGGCTCGACTTGCACCGTATGCAGAACGCTTGCAGGACGCACCGGAGCTGATTGTCGAAGGGCGGTTATGTCGTATGGTCGGCTTGACCCTGGAGGCCGAGGGCTGTCGTGCACCGATTGGATCATTGTGTCTGATTGAATCAAAAAACGGCAGTCGTATCGGTGCGGAAGTGGTGGGTTTTGCCGGCGAACGATTGTTTCTGATGCCAACAGGTTCTACGCATGGTTTGGAGCCGGGGTGCCGGGTGATCCCTCTTGGTACTAACAGTTTGGCGAGAGTGGGTTTTGGTCTGTTAGGTCGGGTATTGAACGGTGCAGGGCAGCCGCTTGATGCCAAGGGGCCTTTGTTAGTCGATGATCAAGTTCCGCTGGCGGGTAAACCGATCAATCCATTGACTCGAAAACCGATTCGAGAAATGCTCGATGTCGGCGTGCGCCCCATCAATGCTCTGTTCAGTGTCGGGCGTGGACAGAGAATGGGGTTGTTTGCCGGAACCGGGGTGGGTAAAAGTATTTTATTAGGCATGATGACGCGATTCACCTCGGCTGATGTGGTCGTGGTGGGGCTGGTGGGTGAACGGGGACGGGAAGTCAATGAATTTGTGCTTAAAATCCTCGGTGAAGAAGGTTTAAAGCGCGCCGTTGTGGTGGCGTCACCTGCCGATGATTCGCCCTTGATGCGGGTTCATGGGGCATTGCTGGCGACGAGTATTGCCGAATATTTTCGCGATCAGGGTAAGGACGTTTTATTGCTGATGGATTCATTGACCCGTTATGCGCAAGCCTATCGGGAAATTGCGTTGGCCATTGATGAGCCACCGGCGACAAAAGGCTACCCGCCGTCTGTTTTTGCCCGACTGCCACAATTGGTTGAGCGTGCCGGCAATGCGGACGAAGGCGGTGGTTCCATTACCGCCTTTTATACTGTTCTGGCGGAAGGCGATGACACCAACGATCCGATAGCCGATGCTGCGCGTGGTGTTCTGGATGGTCATATTGTTTTATCACGCGAATTGGCCGAATCAGGTCATTATCCGGCCATTGATATCGAGGCCTCAATCAGCCGGGTCATGGCCGATATCGTTGAGCCGGTACATCAGCAGAAAGCCCGGAGATTGAAGCAACTCTATTCTATTTACCAGCAAAATAAAGACTTGATCAGCGTAGGTGCCTATCAGCCGGGATCAGACCCCAGAATCGATTATGCGATTGCCAAAAACAATGAAATTCTGGCTTTTTTGCAGCAGGATATGAATGAAGCTGTGGACATCAGTCGAAGCCTGGCCGAGTTGAATCAGCTGATTGATGAGTAGGATTCAGGATAAGGAAAAATGAAAAAAACACAGCGACTCAGAGTGGTTATTGAGCTTTATCAACGCCAGGAAAAACAGGCTTTGGAACAGCTTGGCGTTTGTCAGCAACACTATAACAGTGCGCTGGCAAAACTGGAAAGTCTTGAGCAGTATCGGCGTGACTATGAACAGCGTGATTTATCACAAGGTGGGCAAAACTTTTCCAGCCAGCAATTTGCTGAATATCGTATTTTTTTGGATAAATTGGATCAAGCCATTAATGACCAGAAAAACATCATACAGCAACAAAAACAGGCGGTGATGCAGCAACAGCAGCAGTGGCAGCAGCAACACCAAAAAACCGAAAGTCTGAAAAAGCTGGATGAAAAAGCCTTGGCGGAGGCCTTAAGATGTGCTGAAAAAATTGAACAAAGTGAGCAGGATAATCGTTCTGCCCGCTGCGGTAATAAATCTGGCACAGGAACTGCTTGGTAAAAGGCTGGATGAGCTGGGCCTGAGACAGGCCGTTGTGTTGGAGAAACGTTATGAACATAGAAGCCGCTGATATTCAATCCTCGTTTCCTGGTTTTGATAGCCTGGAAAAGCTGCAGCAAACGCTGGCGACGGATGCCAGTTTGCCGTCGTCATTTACTGAAACGTTGATGGCGCAGCTTCAACAATTACAGAATGTGATTTCGGCAAATAAGGATATTGTGCCGGATTCGGGCACAACTGCGGCAACTGCGGCGGCTATTTCCGCGAGTACAGGCAAGCATTTGCCGTCTGACGGCAATATTGATCTTGAACAAACGCTGACAGCCTTGTCAGAGATTATGGGGCGACTGAATATCATTCAGCAGTCCGAGCCTTCGACCCGACAAGTGCAAGGTGCTGATGTCAATGCGACAGATTCTGAACAAACGATAGGTGACCGATTACAAGCCGTTGATAAATTTCAGGCGCTTGGTGATTTATCGCTTGCCACTCGTATCAATGCCCCTGATCAATCAGTACAAAAGCCTGTACAAACGATAGCGGCCGAGTTGCAGCAAACGCTTGAAAACGATCCACTCCAGAAGGTGTTGGCCTCTTCGGTGGCTAAAACGGAGCGGGCACAACTGCAAGATGCGGCACAGTCGTTACTACAGCGACAAAATTCCAGACAACAGAATGTCTTGATGAATACGGCGTCCGTACCGGCCCAGGATACGGATATAAAGCAGCAGGTTGCTGAAGATTTGGCACGATCAGAGCTGTTAACGTCAGACAAGAATCAAGCCCAGTTTTCAGATATTTTTAAACAAAACGCAGGTCTTAGTAAAGGTCTGATGGATGAAGTCGGTCTGGAAAAAAAGACAAAAAACAAGTTGCAGAGTATTGATAGCAGGGCAGTGCTTTCCGGTCTGGCGCATTTGGAACGTTCGGTTATGCCTGCCCAGGATACCCGAAACAGCCTGCCCGTCGTGCAGACAGCAATCACCCATCCTCAATGGGGGCAAGAATTTGCCGATAAAGTTGTCTGGTTGCACCAAAAAGCGATTCCGTCCGCAGAAATCAATCTGAATCCGCGTCATTTAGGGCCTGTCAGTATCCATATTGATGTCGATAAGGATCAGGCCAACGTTTCTTTTCAGGCGCATAATCCGTTGGTTAGGGATTCAATCGAGGCAGCCCTGCCGCGTTTGAGAGACATGTTGTCCGCTCAAAATCTTAATTTGGGCGATGTCAATGTGTCTCAACAACAATCAGGGCAAAAACAGTCCTCTAACGGATTTGAACAGCAAACCGGCCAGGACGACAACAAGAATACCGCCGATTCGAATCTGCCACATGAAGCGGTGGCCGATTCGGCCGCGGCCGTTATGGATGAAATTGAAGCAGGCCGAGCGATTGTCAGTCAAGGCCTGCTGAGTTTATTTGCTTGAATTTAGCGCTTTCGCAACGCAGGCGTAAATATTCAGCGCCCGAAACAGTCTGTTATCTTAAATTATTGTTATTAGTGTTGTGATGTCGTGTCTGATAGCAGTATAATGGCCGGTTTTATGGGATATTGGCTGTAACGCTGATATTCTATCCTTGCTTCACCGTTGTCAACAGCAGCAGCGGGAGGCCAAACCCCGAAAGGAGAAAATATGCGACATTATGAAATTGTCTTTTTAGTCCATCCAGACCAAAGTGCTCAGGTGCCTGCTATGGTCGAGCGTTATAAAGCGACTATTGCCGAAGCCGGTGGGAAAATACATCGTTTGGAAGACTGGGGGCGTCGTCAGTTGGCGTATCCCATCAAAAAAATTCATAAAGCACATTATGTGTTGATGAATATTGAATGTGATCAGGCCACGCTTGACGAGCTGGAAAGTGGCTTCCGTTTTAACGATGCCGTGCTGCGTAGTTTGACGATTGCTCAAAAAGAAGCGATTACAGAGCCTTCTGCAATTGTTAAAGCTGAAAACAAAGCTCAGGCCGCTAAGACAGAAGTTGAAGAGACGGCTGTCGTCGAGGAAAAAGTAGCGCCAGCGGCTGAAGAGTCATCTGAACCTGCGCCTGCGCCTGCTGCAGAATAAACCCACCCTATATTTACTGGACTTAGAGAAAAATTATGGCACGTAATATCAGACGTAAAAGAGGCTGTCGTTTCGGCAGCGATGATGCCCCCGTTATCGACTACAAAGATTTAGATTTGTTGAGCGAATATGTCACTGAAACCGGAAAAATAGTTCCGAGCCGGATTACCGGAACCAGTGCGAAATATCAACGCCAGTTAGCGACCGCAATTAAACGCGCACGCTATATTGCGTTATTGCCTTTTTGTGACGCCCATAAATAAGCGTTAATACGGAAAAGACATGAGATTTCTTGCCAGTTATATTATGCAGGGTCGCATTCAAGCCATGGTTGTGGCCTCGTCGCTGGCATTTATCTCGCTGTTTTTTCCGCCTGTTAGTGTTGTAAGTTCAGCCACGGTTGCATTGGTCACGTTAAGGCGTGGCGCGCGTGATGGGTTAACGATTTTGATCATTTCCTGTCTGGCGACTGCCGTTTTGGGCTATATCAAGTTTGGCAATTTTCAGTTGGTGCTGATGTATGGACTGATTCTTTGGTTGCCAGTCTGGTTAATCTCAATTGTGTTGCGTGAAGGCGGGCATCTGGCGGTTGCGGTAGAGATAGCTGTCGCATTGGGCATGTTGGGTGTGCTTGGGTTCTATTTGATTTATCCCGAGCCCGTCCAGTTGTGGCATTCGGTGTTGACGCGGTTAATGCAGCCAATGCTTGACAACGGCGCAGATATTCCACTGCAGCAAGTACAAAATCAGATTAAGATTTTGTCGCATATTATGACGGGCGCGATTGCGGCCGGTATGGTGTATAGCATGTTGTTCGGCCTTTTTCTTGGGCGCTGGTGGCAAGCGTTACTCTATAACCCGGGTGGTTTTAAAGCAGAGTTTTTGTCATTGAGAACACATCGGCCATTGGCGGTAGCGACAATTGTCATTTTACTGATGGCGGTATTGTTATCCGGTACAGTCGCTGAAATATGCTGGAATCTGGTGGTATTGTTGTTTGTGTTGTATACCATTACCGGCACTGCCGCGATACATGAGGCTTTTGCCAGAATGAAACAGGCGCGTTTTTTAGTGCCATTTTTATACGTCACCTTGTTTTTAGTTCCCCAGGTTGCTGTTGTGGTGGCTTTGTTTGGGGTGGGTGATACCTGGCTGGACTTACGCAATAAAATTTCAAATCAACAGAATCGATAAGATTCTTGTTTTCGACAGTGTCGATAAAAATGAGGTATTAAACGATGGAAGTTATTCTTCTGGAAAAGATAGCAAACCTGGGTGATCTGGGTGATAAAGTTACAGTTAAATCGGGTTATGCCAGAAATTACCTGATTCCGCAGGAAAAGGCGGTTGCCGCAACGGCTGAAAAAATCAAGCAATTTGAAGCGCGTCGTGCTGAGCTTGAAAAAGTGGCCGCTGAAAAATTGGCAGCGGCGCAAAAACGTGCGGATGCGATTAGCCAGCTGACTATTGTTTTAACCCATAAGGCGGGTGAAGAAGGTAAGCTGTTCGGTTCCATCGGTACGCATGATATTGCTGAAGCGATTACTGCGGCAGGCTCGCAAGTTGAAAAAAGCGAAGTACGTATGCCAGATGGCGTGATTCGTCATGTCGGTGAATATGAAATCGATATTAACCTGCATACCGATATTGACGTCAAGGTGCCTGTTAAAGTAGAAGCTGAGTAAAATATCAGTAACGCTCGGTAAGATGGGTTAAGCGATCATGTTAAATAACAAAGGTTCTGAATAGTTACTAACGAAACCGATTAAAACGAGCTGAGGATATACAAAAACCGCTCTGCTGTCGTGTACAAATGGTACGCGACAGCGAGCGGTTTTTTGCGTTTATAAGGATTGTATTTTGAGGCAGTCGGGAAGAGGCAAAGGAAAAAATAGGTCATATCACATATTAAAAGTGTGTTAAATAACATAGTTTAATTATTATTATAAAAAGTATATTTATAATGCTTTGATTTTTAATCAAAAAATAAAGTGGTATAAAAAGTGCTTTATTAATATTTTTGTTATTGTTTTTGAGGGGAAACACGCTTTATGAAACTTAAAATTGCCATTGCCAGCTTGATGGCTGTGCCCGCTATCGCGATTGCAGAAAGCACGGAGCAATTACCGACCATTGTAGTTGAAGGGGCTTATAAGCGGCCGGGTACATTTTCAACCGCACCTGATTCGTCGCCTTTAAAGGATGCGTCATCATTGTTAAGTCGTGTCCCTGGGGCGGCGGTAAACAGAAATGGCCCGCTAACCGGTATTGCGCAATATCATGGCATGTATGGTAATCGGATCAATGTCAAGGTTGATGGCGCCAACATAAAAGAAGCGGGCCCAAACAGCATGGATCCGCCGTTAAGTCATACGCCTGCGCCTTTAGTTAAATCACTTAAGGTGCAAAGAGGAATTGCGCCAGTAAGTAGCGGGATTGAAACGATTGGCGGTGCGATGAAGGTTGAAACCCGAAAAGGCCGCTTTGCCAAAGGTGATGGGGTTGAGGTGAGTGGATTGGCATCCATGGGCTATAGCTCTGTACAGGAAGGAAAATTTGGCGTATTGATGGGGGCTGTGGCCAATAAAAATCATAAGGCCTATTTGAGCGGTGTTGAAGAAAAAGGCCATGATTACAAGATTGATGGCGATATACGCCAAAGACCTACGCAATATGATAGAGATAGCTTTTCAACTGGATATGCCTATCAGCGCGATGGGCATGAGGCTGAGCTGGACTACAACAATATTGATACCGGAAATAGTGGTACGCCAGCATTGCCAATGGATATTATGTATGTGCGCGGGGGGCTTTATAACGGTAAGTATAGTTGGGATCTAGGTGATGGATACCAATTGAAGGTGGATGGCTTTTATCAAAAAATGCGTCATTTGATGAATAACTACACCTTACGTACCCCTGCCAATGGAATTAAAAAGTCAACCAGAACAAACGTAGAGGCAGGTGGGTACAATATTGCTTTGGATATGCCACTGTATGATGGTAATTTGAAAGTGGGTTTTAATGGGGATAGAGCTAATCATAACGCTTTGATTAGGTCAGCCATGATGGGGGGGACAAATATCCATTTCTTCAATAATACCCAGCGAAACCGCTATAGTTTTTTTAGTGAGTGGACTAAGGACTTAACTGAGGATTTATCATTAGAGTTGGGCGCGCGATATACCCATATCTGGTCTGATACGGGTGACGTCAGTGTCAGTAATATGATGATGAAGGCGGCTGATAGAATTGCATTTAATGCTAAAAATCACAAACGAAACTTCGATTTTGTCGATCTGGACGCCATATTTCGTTATGCATTGAATGATCAAATGGATATAGAATTAGGTCTGGCGCGTAAAAATCGAGCGCCGAGCTATCAAGCGCTTTATCTATGGACGAATGCTTCCGCAGTAGGTGGATTGGCCGATGGCAATACCTATCTGGGTAATTTGAACCTGAAAAATGAAACAGCCTATCAATTTGATTTAGGTTTGAACTGGCAGACTGATCAGGCTTATTTATCGCCTCGTGTGTATTACCATTATATCACTAATTATATTCAGGGCTTGAAAACTGCAAAAGCTCAAACAAGAGGTGCGAATATTCTTGAGTTTAGCAATGTTGACGCGCATATATTTGGTGTTGACCTGGAGGCAGGATATGCGCTTGATGAAAACTGGCGTCTGGATGCTGGATTGAATTATGCTCGAGGCCAAATCCTCAGTGCGCCCGTTGCACTGAATAATAGAAATTTATACCGTATTGCGCCATTAAATGGACGTACTCAGCTGACTTATCAAAAGTCTGGCTGGAAAGGTTCGGTTGAGGGTGTCTTTTTCGCCAGACAAGGTGATGTCGCCGCCTATAATAATGAATTGAAAACCGCCGGTTATATGCTGATGAATGTACGAGGTAGCTATGAACCGATCAAAGGACTGGTGATTGGGACAGGTGTTGAAAATATTACCGATAAGCGGTATCAAAGCCATTTAGGCGGGTATCAGTTCCATAATCGTAACAATGGCAGGGTGTTCATGCCGGGCCGAAATGTCTATGCAACCTTGAGTTATAGCTGGTAACTGACGTTACGCAGACCTACCATATTTTGTATGTAACTACTCAGCGTGTTTGGGGCTGAAGGCATAGGCTATTGATTTATAAGGACGCGTAAATACGTCCCTGTAAGCTCTGCTGCAACGTCCTGTTGCAGAAGCCTGATAAATCAAGAGCCTATGCCCACAGAAGAATTTACGCTGAGTAGTTACCGCAATTACAAGGAAAAGCAGTCATTATTGATTGGTGGGCAAAAATCGCTCGCTTATTGTTATTTTTCATACCCGGTGTACGACAGCAGCCCGGCAAAACAGCACAGCAACATTTTTTTCAAATATTAATTCTGGAAACTCTGTGTATGTTTGTCGTATTGGTTTGTGTCTCAATACTTCGACACGGACCGCCACCACCGCATATGATGATGGCGATGTGACAATACATAGAGATACAAAATATGGTGGGTCTGCGCGACATCAGCTGGTAATTTAGTCGAGACGAATAAAGCGCAGCATGGATTGTTGCGCTTTATGTTACAAAAAATATTGCTTTATATAAATAAAATTGGCATAATAAGCACTTCGAATACGACAGGCGCGTAGCTCAGTTGGTTAGAGCACCACCTTGACATGGTGGGGGTCGGTAGTTCGAATCTACTCGCGCCTACCAAACTTAAAAAGCATCCATCGTGATGCTTTTTTTTATTGTGGAAACAAAAAATCATGCCCGTAATAACACTCCCTGATGGTTCTCAACGTCAATTTGAACAGCCGGTAACCGTTCTTGATGTTGCTCAATCAATCGGTTCTGGTCTGGCTAAGGCAACCATTGCCGGTAAGGTAAACGGAAAACTGGTTGATGCCAGCACGCTTATCGATGGTGATGCCAGTCTGCAAATCATTACCGACAAGGATGATGAGGGGCTTGAGGTGATTCGCCATTCAACCGCGCATTTATTGGCGCAAGCGGTTAAGGCGCTGTTTCCGTCAGCGCAGGTC
Source organism: uncultured Methylococcaceae bacterium (assembly GCA_913056195.1). Taxonomy (GTDB): domain Bacteria; phylum Pseudomonadota; class Gammaproteobacteria; order Methylococcales; family Methylomonadaceae; genus Methylomarinum. The sequence continues at coordinate 12,697 of CAJXMF010000005.1, forward strand.
ACGATAGGCCCGGTCGTTGAAAATGGCTTCTATTATGATTTCGCGTATGAGCGTCCCTTCACGCCGGAAGATTTAAAGGCAATAGAGAAAAAAATGCAGCAATTGGCTTCCGAAAACCTGGAAATCAAGCGTGCGGTGAAGACGCGGGATGATGCCGTTAAGTTTTTTAAAGACCTGGGTGAAGCCTATAAGGCCGAAATTATCGAATCGATTCCGGCGAATGAAGCATTATCCTTGTACAGTCAGGGCGATTTTACCGATTTATGCCGCGGCCCGCATGTGCCGTCTACCGGCAAGCTGAAAGCCTTTAAGCTGATGAAAATTGCCGGTGCTTACTGGCGTGGTGATTCCAATAATGAAATGCTGCAGCGCATTTACGGCACCGCCTGGGGCGATAAAAAAGCGTTGAAGGCTTATCTGCATCGCCTGGAAGAGGCTGAAAAACGCGATCACCGTAAATTGGGTAAGGCACTGGGCTTGTTTCATTCGCAGGAAGAAGCGCCGGGTATGGTGTTTTGGCATGATAAAGGTTGGGTTATTTATCAGCAGGTTGAGCAATACATTCGCGCCAAGTTACGCCTTAATGGTTATGGAGAAGTCAAAACACCCCAGGTGGTTGATCGGAGTTTGTGGGAAAAATCAGGTCACTGGGATAAATTCGGTGAGATGATTTTTACCACGCATTCCGAAAATCGGGATTATGCGGTAAAGCCGATGAATTGCCCGTGTCACATCCAGATTTATAACCAGGGTTTAAAAAGTTACCGCGACTTGCCCATCAGGATGGCAGAATTTGGCTCCTGTCATCGCAACGAGCCATCAGGCACCTTGCATGGCCTGATGCGGGTCAGAAATTTTGTTCAGGATGATGCACATATTTTCTGCACCGAAGAACAAATACAAGATGAAGTATCCGCATTTATCGATTTATTGTTCGAGGTCTATAAAGATTTCGGTTTTGACGATATTATCATCAAATTATCCACTCGCCCGGAAAACCGGGTCGGAGATGATGCGGTCTGGGATAAGGCCGAGCAAGCACTGGAGCAGGCGCTGAACGCAAAAAAACTGGATTGGGAATTACAGCCGGGCGAAGGGGCTTTTTATGGCCCAAAAATTGAATTTTCATTAAAGGATTGCATCGGCCGGGTTTGGCAATGCGGTACGATTCAGGTAGATTTTTCCATGCCGGGGCGGCTGGATGCGACCTATATTGCCGAAGATGGTTCGCGGCAAACGCCGGTGATGTTGCATCGCGCGATATTAGGGTCGTTGGAGCGCTTTATCGGTATTCTGATCGAGCATTATGCCGGAACCTTCCGGTTATGGCTGGCGCCCGTTCAGGTTGTGGTCATGAATATTGCCGATAGACAGGCGGAATATTGCCGGCAAATTGTTCAGGAATTAGAAAAACAAGGCTTTAGAGTAAAAATAGACTTGAGAAATGAGAAGATAGGCTTTAAAATTCGCGAGCATTCTATGCAACGTGTGCCTTATCTACTCATAATCGGTGATAAGGAACTGGACGAAAAAACGATTACCGTTCGCACCCAAAAAGGGGATAACCTTGGCAGCATGTCGATTGATGATTTGACGGTACGCATGCGGGATGAAATCGATCAAAAAAAATAACTTGGACTGGAGGATTAGAACATCGCTTCTAAAAAAGGTACAACGCGCCTGAATGACGCCATAACCGCAAGACGGATCAGGGTAATCGGCGCAGAAGGTGAACAGCTCGGCATCATTTCATTGACTGAAGCTAAACAGTTAGCGGCTGATGCGGGCATGGATTTGGTCGAGATTTCACCGAATGCAGATCCTCCAGTGTGCAAGATCATGGATTACGGCAAGTTTTTATTTGAACAGAATAAAAAACAACAAGCCGCCAAGAAGAAACAGAAACAAATTCAGGTTAAGGAAATCAAATTCAGACCAGGAACGGAAGAAGGTGATTATCAGGTCAAATTACGGAATTTGATCAAATTCCTGAATGAAGGCAACAAAACCAAAATTACCATTCGCTTTCGAGGTCGCGAAATGAGCCATCGTGAAATTGGCATGGAGCTGTTAAAGCGGGTGGAAAAAGATTTGGAGGACATCGCTGCGGTTGAGCAGTTCCCGAAAATGGAAGGGCGGCAGATGGTCATGGTCATGGGACCTAAGAAGAAAAAATAACAAGCAATTATTGAATTTAGGTGGCGCGTAATAAATAAACCACCGGGATTGCGCTGGATTTTTATTCATCTTCAAGGTGCAACGGAGGGCGCATAGTAAGCTATGTAACCGGAGTTGCAAAGCTTCCGCTCCTGCTCACGCCCCTTACCTACATCCATGTAGGTAACGCCGAAGAAGGATAAAAAGACAAGCAAGTCTGGTGGTGTATTTAGTGCGAGCTGCCTTTAATGCAGGATGCATTATGTCGCGCTGAGGCGCAGATAATTCGGCCGGGCCTTGCATTTTGCCTTGTCGGGTTTTTCTCAAAAGGATGTGTTTTATAACTATTATTGGAGAAAACAAATGCCTAAAATGAAAACCCATCGTGGGGCGGCTAAGCGGTTTAAAAAAACCGGTAGCGGTAAAATCAAATGTAATCAGTCACATCGACGTCACATTCTGACCAAGAAGACGACTAAAAGAAAGCGTCAGTTGCGTAAAGCTGCGACTCTCCATTCGTCCGATACAAAATTAGTTTCGCGGATGATTCCTTACAGTTAATCGGGTGGAGAATAAATAATGGCTAGAGTAAAACGTGGCGTCACTGCCAGAGCAAGACATAAAAAGATTTTAAAGCAGGCGAAAGGCTATTACGGTGCACGCAGCCGGGTCTATCGCGTTGCGAAACAAGCGGTTATTAAAGCCGGACAATATGCATACCGTGACCGCAAACAAAGAAAACGTCAATTTCGTGCATTATGGATTGTCCGTATCAATGCTGCAGCACGTCTGTGTGGCATTTCATACAGTCGTCTGATAAATGGATTGAACAAAGCGAATGTTGCGATCGACCGTAAGGTTTTGGCTGATTTGGCCGTTCGTGATATGGATGCGTTTGCAAAAATTGCTGAAATCGCAAAAGCCAATCAAAGCCAACCTTAAATCTGGTGTTTTCAGGATGGGCTCAGGCGATAGCCAAAGCCCATTTTGCATATAATATAAGCATCGAAAAATCCCAATACGACAAATACTATCCGGCGCTTTTGTCGGCATGTATCGTGTGTGTCTGTTATTCAGACAGGTATAATCCGTTCCTTCCACCAACAAAGTAGGCATAGGCTGTGTCAGCTAACATCGAAGAAATTCTCAGGCAGGCTTTAGAGGCGCTTGCCGGTGTCCAGGATTTGAAACAACTGGATCAAATCAGAGTCGATTATCTGGGCAAAAAAGGCCTTTTTACGCTGCAAATGAAAACCTTGGGGAAAATGGAACCCGAGCAGCGTAAACAAGCCGGACAGATAATCAATCAAGCTAAAAATCAACTGCAACAAGCATTGGAACAGGCGCGAACAGCGCTACAGCAGGCTGAATTAGCCAAAAGGCTGGCGGCTGAAGCTGTCGATGTCACATTGCCGGGACGCGGGCATGGTGTGGCAGGCTTGCACCCGGTTACCACGACGTTGCGCAGAATTGCGCAAATTTTCGCGGCGGTCGGCTTCAAGGTTGTGGAAGGGCCGGAAATCGAAGACGATTATCATAATTTCGAGGCCTTGAATATCCCGGCACATCATCCGGCCAGGGCTATGCATGATACCTTTTATTTTGATGCGCATACCTTGCTCAGAACTCATACATCGCCGGTACAGGTGCGGGTTATGGAAGCCGAAAAGCCACCATTGAAAGTGATTGCGCCAGGTCGCGTTTATCGTTGTGATTCTGATTTGACCCATACGCCGATGTTTCATCAAGTTGAAGGTTTTTTAGTTGATGATGATGTCAGTTTTGCGGATTTGAAAGGTGTTGTGTACGAATTTCTCAGGGCATTCTTTGAAAAAGACATTCAAGTGCGCTTTCGGCCTTCTTATTTTCCGTTTACCGAACCTTCAGCTGAAGTCGATATCGAATGCGTGATGTGTGACGGGCAAGGTTGCCGTGTATGTGGACAAACCGGCTGGCTGGAAGTGATGGGCTGCGGCATGATTCATCCTGAAGTGTTCAAGGCGGTTGCAATCGACGGCGAACACTATAGCGGCTTTGCCTTTGGTATGGGGGTTGAGCGTCTTGCCATGCTGCGCTATGGCATCAATGATTTGCGGTTGTTTTTTGAAAATGATCTCAGATTTTTGCAACAGTTTGCTTGAGGCGGAGAAGAAAAATGCGAATAAGTGAAGCGTGGCTGAGGGAATGGGTTAATCCGCCTGTCAGTACCGACGAATTAGTCGAACAGATGACCATGGCGGGCCTGGAAGTCGATTCGGTGGAGCCTGCAGCCGCTGAATTCAGTAAGGTTGTCGTGGCAGAAGTGGTGTCGCTGATCAAGCACCCGAATGCGGATAAGTTAAAAGTCTGTCAGGTCGATGTCGGTGATAAGGCGCCTGTTCAGATTGTCTGCGGCGCAAGTAATGTTCGGGAGGGGGGGAAGTTCCCTGCGGCGTTGGTTGGTGCCGTTTTGCCGGGCAATTTTAAAATCAAAAAATCCAAATTGCGTGGCGAAGTTTCATTGGGCATGTTGTGCTCTGAAAAAGAACTGGGTCTGGCCGATGATGCCAGTGGCCTGATGGAACTTGCTGATGATGCGCCGGTGGGTATGGATATACGTGAATATCTGGCGTTGGATGATCAATGTATTGAAGTGGATTTGACGCCTAATCGTGCCGATTGCCTCAGTGTGGAAGGGATTGCGCGTGAAGTGGCCGTATTGAACAAAATGGACTGGCAGCCGGAAGCCTTTGAGGGTGTTCCCGTTTCGCATCAAGAGTCGATTGCGGTTGAGGTTGAGCAGCCGGAAAAATGCCCGCGCTATCTTGGGCGCATCATCAAAAATGTTGATGTGCACGCTGAAACACCGCTGTGGATGCAGGAGCGTTTGCGCCGTTCGGGTTTAAGGAGCTTAGGTCCTGTCGTGGATGTGACCAATTATGTGTTGCTGGAAATAGGGCAGCCCTTACATGCGTTCGATGCCGATAAAATCAACGAGGCCATTGTCGTTCGTGATAGTCAGGCGGATGAAAATCTGGACTTACTGAATGATCAGAGGATCACACTGGATGCGGATACCCTGGTGATTGCCGACCGCAAACAAGCCCTGGCGCTGGCGGGCGTTATGGGTGGACAGGATTCGGCTGTTTCTGAGCAGACTCAAAACATTTTTCTGGAGTGTGCGTTTTTTAATCCTGTTGCCATCGCGGGAAAAGCCCGGCAATATGGATTGCATACCGATTCTTCTCATCGCTTTGAGCGGGGTGTTGACTTTACCTTGCAGCAACGTGCCATTGAACGCGCGACACAATTGATTGTCGCCATCGCAGGTGGCGAAGTCGGGCCGGTGACTGAAGTCCTGAATGAGCAATTTTTGCCGCAACGTCAACCCGTTCAGCTCAGGCCGCAACGGATTCAGAAAATACTGGGTATTGAAATGTCCGGCGACCAGGTCGAAGATATTTTTATCCGGTTGGGTATGAACGTGGAATCCGCTGCGGAAGGCTGGCGTATTACGCCGCCCGGGTTTCGTTTTGATATCAGCATAGAGGCGGATTTACTGGAAGAAATTGGCCGTATTTATGGCTACAACAATTTACCGAATAGCCGTCTGTTAATGCGTTCGGCGTTGGGGGCGGCGCCAGAAGCCAGGTTGCCGCTGGACAGGCTGAAAGATTTGTTGGTCGATCTGGATTATCAGGAAGCGATAACCTACAGCTTTGTTGATGAAGAACAGCTGAAGTTATTGATGCCCGATGAAGCGCCTGTACGGTTACAAAATCCAATTTCCCAGGATTTGGCGGTGATGCGGACAACGCTTTGGTGCGGTTTGCTGAATGCCGCAGCCTATAACACCAAGCGCCAGCAAAATCGCGTGCGCCTGTTTGAATCCGGGCTGAGCTTTATCCAGACCGGTTCTATTGTGCAAAAGCCTAAATTAGCCGGCGTGGCTTTAGGTTCTGTTTTCCCTGAACAATGGGGCGAAAAAAGTCGTAAGCTGGATTTCTTCGATGTGAAAGCTGATGTTGACGCCCTGTTGGCACTGACAGGATTCGATTTTAAATGGCTTAAAGACCGGCACCCTGCATTGCACCCGGGGCAAACCGCACGAATCACAAAGGCGGATGGTCAGGCTGTCGGCTGGGTAGGTGCGTTGCATCCTGAGCTGGAGAAGAAATTTGGCTTTGATACTCAGGTATTTTTGTTTGAGCTTGATTTAGATAGCCTGCAATACAAGAAAGTGCCTCGGTTTACAGCGCTGTCCAAGTTTCCAGCGGTACGTCGTGATATGGCGTTATTGCTTGAAGAGGCTGTTAAAGCCTCTGATGTGATTGACTGCGTGATGTCGGCCGGTTTTGAAAAGCTCCGTGATGTGCAGATTTTCGATATTTATCAAGGACAAGGCGTCGAGTCTGGCTATAAAAGCGTGGCATTGAGTATTGTTTTACAGGATTTTGATCAAACGCTTACAGATTCTGAAATTGATGCTATATTTAATGGTGTGTTGCAATCGTTAAATAGTCAATTGAACGCGAAGCTGAGGTACTAACCGATATGGCATTAACAAAAGCCGATGTTGCAGAAAGATTGTTTGATGAATTAGGATTGAATAAGCGCGAAGCCAAGGAGATGGTGGAGCTTTTTTTTGAAGAAATAAAAGCTTCCCTGGAACGCGGCGAACAGGTGAAAATATCCGGTTTTGGTAAGTTTGAATTACGCGACAAGGACAGCCGTCCCGGCAGGAATCCAAAAACAGGGGAAGAGATTCCCATCACCGCACGGCGCGTGGTAACATTCAGAGCAGGTCAAAAACTTAAAGCCAGGGTGGAGTCTTATGCTGGAACCCAGTAATAATAACGAATTACCGCCGATACCGGCAAAACGCTATTTTACCATTGGCGAGGTCAGTGAATTGTGTGCGGTAAAGCCCCATGTTTTACGTTATTGGGAGCAGGAATTCAGTGAACTGAAGCCGGTTAAAAGACGCGGCAATCGTCGCTATTATCAGCGACATGATGTGCTGATGATCCGGCAGATTCGCGCTTTGTTATACGAGCAAGGTTATACCATCGGTGGCGCACGCGCGCATTTATCCAGCGATAATGCCAAAGAGGACTCTATTCGCACCCGTCAATTGGTTCATCAGATGATTGGTGAGCTTGAAGATATACTGGAATTGCTCAAGTAATCTGACAACCGCGGAATAATATGCTATTATTCCGCGTCTTCGGCAATGTACGGTGTCGTTGTATCCTATTCAACTCGGGGCGTAGCGCAGTTTGGTAGCGCACTATACTGGGGGTGTAGGGGTCGTGGGTTCGAATCCCGCCGTCCCGACCAATTTTTTGGTTAAGTTGAATAGACCGCTTTACTAAACATCATTGATGTTTCAGCCATTCTGTATCCATGAAAACACTATCCGGTTCAGCGAAATATAATTTCAATAAGCTGCAAAAACGCTTGCGTCGGCAAACAGGTCAAGCCATCGAAGATTACAGGATGATTGAGTCCGGGGACCGGGTAATGGTGTGTCTTTCCGGTGGCGCCGACAGTTATACCTTGCTGAATATCCTGATGAGTCTTCAAAAAAGCGCACCCATTTCATTTGATGTTGTTGCTGTAAATTTGGATCAGAAGCAACCGGGGTTCCCCGAACATGTGTTGCCCGACTATTTGCGCGACTTAGGTATCGAATACCATATTATCAATCGTGATACCTATTCTATCGTCAAGGACAAGATTCCTGAAGGCAAGACGACCTGTGGATTGTGTTCACGTTTGCGGCGCGGAACCTTATATTCATTCGCCGAGGACATTGGTGCGAGCAAGATTGCCTTGGGGCATCACAAAGACGATATTGTGGAAACCTTGTTTTTAAATATGTTTTATGGGGCTAAATTATCGGCGATGCCACCGAAATTATTATCCGATGACAAGCGTAATATCGTCATTCGACCTTTGGCCTATTGCCGAGAAAAGGATATTAAACGGTTTGCCGATTTGATGGAATTTCCGATTATTCCGTGTAATCTTTGTGGATCCCAGCAAAATCTGCAGCGACAGGCGATTAAGGCCATGTTGACAGAATGGGATAAGAAAGGCGGACGCACCGAAGCTATCTTTTCAGCAATTCAAAATATTGCGCCTTCGCAACTGGCTGACAATGCTTTGTTCGATTTTAAACATCTTGAAATCGATCGTTCCGGTGAGCGTAAGGCCTATGCATTTGAGACGCAGCAGGCGGTTGATTCCTATATTCCTGTTACAGATCAGACGGGGCTGGATATTCTGGAGCAATAATGGCCATTGCCCTGTTTACTGATTTTGGATCAGAAGGGATTTATACAGGGCAGATGGAAGCTGTGATCGATACCATTGCACCGGATATGCGGGTCATATCGTTACTGAACAATGCGCCTAAAACCAATCCTTTTTTAAGCGCTTATTTGTTATCCGCATTGTGTCGGCAGTTCTCCGAAAAAACAGTATTTTTGTGCGTAGTTGACCCGGGTGTCGGCGGCAATAGACGCGGGCTGGTACTTAAAGCTGACAATCAGTATTTTGTCGGCCCCGATAATGGCTTGTTCAACAGGGTAGCCAGGCAGGCGAAAAACTGTCGATGGTTTGAAATTATCTATCGGCCTGAATACTGTTCGCTGAGTTTTCATGGTAGGGATATTTTTGCGCCGGTAGCAGCGAAAATTGCCTGCCAACAAAGCGAAGGTTTGTTGCGCTCTGTTGCACCGCCCGATTGTTCAACCTATCCCGACGATTTGAAGAAAATTATCTATTTTGACCATTATGGCAATGCCATGACCGGGATTCGATATCATAAACGGCTCTATGGTCTAGACTTGACAATCAAACAATGTACGATTGCACAGGCTGGTACGTTCAGTGAGGTTAAACCGGGTAAACTATTCTGGTACCGGAATTCGCTTGGTCTGATTGAAATTGCCGCAAATCAGGCCAGTGCACAAGCGTTGTTAGACTTGAGTTTGGCCGATGATATTGAATTTCAGAATGCTTAGGGTGGAAACGTGAATAAAACAGTATTAGTAACCGGTGGTGCAGGATATATTGGCAGTCATGCTTGTGTGGAACTGAGTGAGGCCGGCTATGATGTTATCGTGGTGGATAATTTATCGAACAGCCAGATGGAAGCTGTCAGGCGGGTTGAACAAATTATCGGAAAGCCGCTTGTTTTTTATCAGGCTGATGTCCGTGATAAACCGGCGTTGAGCGATATTTTTCAACAGCATAAGATTGATGCAGTCATCCATTTTGCCGGCTTGAAGGCGGTGGGTGAGTCTTGTCAGCAGCCTGTGGCCTATTATCACAATAATAACGTTTCGACCCTGGTGTTGGTCGAGACCATGGCGCAGTTCAAGGTGTCTCACCTGGTATTCAGCTCCTCTGCCACCGTTTATGGCGATCCGCAAAGCGTCCCGATCACCGAAGACTTTCCTTTGCAGGCCACTAATCCCTATGGCCGAACCAAACTGTTTATCGAAGATATTTTACGCGATTTATCACAGGCCGATGTTTTGAATAATGCTGAATTACCCTGGAAAATTGCGCTGTTACGTTATTTTAATCCAGTCGGCGCGCATAGCAGTGGTTTAATTGGTGAATCGCCGAATGGGATTCCCAATAATCTGATGCCATATTTATCCCAGGTTGCGATCGGAAAACTGGAAAAATTATCGGTATTTGGTGATGATTATGCGACGCGCGATGGAACGGGTGTGCGTGATTACATTCATGTGGTTGATTTAGCGCAAGGGCATGTGAAAGCGCTGGATTATCTGTTGGCCAAAGCCACCGATGAAGGGCTTTGCGAGGCCTTTAATCTGGGGACGGGGCAGGGAAATAGCGTATTGGAAATGATCGAAACGTTTCAATCGGTAACCGGACAAATGGTAAACTATCAAATCGTCGACAGACGGCCAGGCGATATTGCCGAGTGTTATGCCAATACTGACTTGGCAGAAAAAAAACTAGGCTGGAAAGCGCAGAAAAATTTACATGATATGATAACTGATACCTGGCGCTGGCAAACCAAAAATCCCAATGGCTATGAGGAAAAATTATGAAAGATTTCTGTGCCCAATTTTGTGTTGAGCCGGGGCAATCGATTGATTTATCGGCCTGGAATCCCGCCAGTACGGATGGTGTCAGCACGAAAAAAACTGCCAAAAATGAGATTGTCGAATATGCCGAACGTCTACGCGCCTTGCAATTTCTCTTATATGCCGAGAATAAACGGAGTTTGTTGATTGTCTTGCAGGGTCTCGATGCCAGCGGCAAAGACGGAACGATTCGACATGTTTTAGGCTATATGAATCCACAGGGTTGCCGGGTGCAAGCCTTTAAACAACCTACAGACATCGAAAAGGAGCACGATTTTTTGTGGCGCGCACACAAGGTGACGCCGGCTATCGGTGATGTGGCTATTTTTAACCGATCGCATTATGAAGATGTCCTGGTGACACGGGTTCATGGCTGGGTTGACAAGAAGGTTTGTCGGCAGCGCTATCAGCAGATTAATGAATTTGAATCGTTATTGGCGGCAAATAACTCGATTATATTAAAATTCTTTCTGCATATCAGTCCGGAAGAACAACTCAAACGTTTCAAAAAACGCCTGAAAGATCCTGATCGTTGGTGGAAAATAAGCGAATCGGATTATAGCGAACGGCAATACTGGGCCGATTATCAACAAGCCTATCAAGATGCCTTACAGCACTGTAGTTCAGTTCACGCGCCTTGGTTTGTCATTCCGTCCGATCATAAATGGTTCCGTAATCTTGCCATATCGAGGATTGTGGTCGAAACTTTAGAAAGTCTGAATATGTCATTTCCAGAGCCCAAGGTAGATATCGCCAAAATCAAACAAAAATACCATAAATGGTTTGAGTGAACGGCTTAGATAAAAAATAGGCAAAAACCTTGCCAAATTATAAAAAAGGGTTATAATAGTCAAATCAATCGCGGGGTGGAGCAGCTTGGTAGCTCGTCGGGCTCATAACCCGAAGGTCGTAGGTTCAAATCCTGCCCCCGCTACCAAATTTTAAAGCCTGATTCTTATCGTATGGGAATCAGGTTTTTTATTGCCTTGAAGTTTCGTTATCCCAAAGCGTATTCAAGATTGACTGCGGGGTGGTTGTTTCCGCGCAGTCAAAAATATTTCTTTACCTTATACCATAATGAGCGTTCGCTGATTTGTAATAGTTGTGCTGCCTTTGCTTTGTTATCGGCCGTTTTGAGTAATGCCTGTTTAATTAGTTTCTTCTCCAGTTCTTCGACTTGATCCTGCAATACCAGATTGTCAAATTGTTGTATATCAGGAGGTGTTGCAGATGTTTGCTTGATAGTGTTGATAATTTCACCGGGTAAATGGCTGACATCGATAGTTTTTCCCATGCTCAAGACAACCGCTCTTTCCATAATATTCTCCATTTCTCTGACATTTCCTGGCCATGAGTAAGCTTTTAGATATTCAATTGCAGATTCACTCAAAAGTGGAGCAGGAACGGGATAACCTATGTCTAAGGCATGTTTCTCAATAAAATACTGAGCTAAAGTGATGATATCTCCCTGCCGTTCGCGCAATGGGGGTAATTCAATTGAAAAAACATTTAATCGATAAAATAGATCTTCGCGTAATTTTTGTTCTTGAACAGCTTGTCTCGGGTCTTTATTGGATGCAGCAATGATCCTGATGTCAACAGTAATCGTTTGGTTACTTCCCAGTTTTTCCAAGGTGCGTTCCTGTAATACTCTGAGTAATTTAGCCTGTAGATTGATATCCATTTCAGTTATTTCGTCCAGAAACAAGGTGCCATGATCGGCTAATTCAAATTTACCTCTATGCTCCTTGTTAGCTCCGGTAAATGCACCTTTACTATAGCCAAATAATTCACTTTCCATAATATCGGCGGGAATAGCGGCGCAATTCAAAGCTACAAACAATGATTTTGCCCGTGGTGAAGCGCGATGGATTTCTCTTGCGACTAATTCTTTACCGGTTCCGGTTTCACCCTGAATAAATACACTGGTTTTAGTTGGCGCGACCTGTTTAATCAAGGTGTAAACCTGTTGAATGGCAGGACTCATGCCGATAAAGTTGCCCCAGCCTTTTTCCACTTCCTGTCGCAGGTATTGATTTTCCCGTTGCACCGTTGTTAAACGTAAGGTTCTTTTGACAGCAGCTTCCACGGTTTCCAGTTCAAAGGGGCGGACGATATAGTCACAGGCACCATATTTCATGGCTTCAACAGCTGTTTCTACAGTGCCGTAGGCGGTGATGACGATGACGGGTATATCACTGTTTTGCTCATGTAATTTTCTGCTTAGACCTAAACCGTCCAGTTGCGGCATTTTCAGATCAGTAATAATCAGGTCGACGCTCTGTTCATTCAGTATTTTAAGCGCTTTAATACCATTATCGGCTTGATAGACTTCGTGCCCCATTTGCTTGAGAAGTATTTCCAGCAAACGACGCATTTTAGCTTCATCATCAACGACTAATATCTTGTATGCTGACATGTTAAAAAGCTTCCTTTTTTAGCGGTAAGATTATGTGAAAGCAAGTGCCGCCAGATGGATTGTCGGCAACAAATATTTTCCCCTGGTGTGCCATGATGATTTGTTGTACGACGGTTAATCCAAGCCCGATTCCACTTTCACGACGAGTAAAAAACGGATCAAATATTTTTTCCTTATCCAAGTCGGATATGCCCAGGCCATCGTCACAAATTTGAATTTCCATAACGTTATTTTGACATGAAGTGGTGATTTTTATTTGGCCGCTAGTTAAAACATGTTGAGTTGCATTGATGATTAAATTAAGAAAAACCTGGATAAGCTGATCTCGGTCACACATAATTTCAGTTCTGGATGCCGTGAATTTTTTTTCCAGGCGAATTTCTTTTTCTTCAATCTTGCTGTTCACCAGGTCGCAAACGTGGCTTAGGATTTGGTGTATATCATGGGGTAAAAACTCAGGTTCTTTGGGTTTTGCGCATTCTAATAAAGAGGTTATCAGCACATTCAAACGCTGAGTTTCGCTGGCAATGTATTCAGTCATTTCCTTCCCTATTTCGCTCAGTTGCGTTTCCCGTTGCAGAATTTGCACGGAAGAACGTAGTATACCAAGAGGTGTTCTGACTTCATGTGCCATGCTGGCCGCCATTTCACCGATGACGGCTAATTTTGCTGCTCTGACCAGGTTCTGATGTGATTTTTCCAGATTGTTGATCATTTGTGCAAATCGGGTGCTTAATTCGGTGATTTCATGGCTGGTTTGTAGAACCTCGGGCGTTACCTGCTTACCTTGCATAAAATCCCGGGTAAAATCAGCCAGTTTGATGATAGGTTTGGCTATTTTTGAAGACATCCAAAAAGAGGCTGTTATAGCCAGAACCAGGGTAAATAGTAAAAACAAAGAAAGTACTTGCCATAGTTGTGATGTGGACGCCAGAGCCAAGTCACTGGGTTGCATAATCAAAACACTCCAGCCAAAATGACCAAATGTTCGATATCCCTGTGAGCGTGCATAACCCATTAACATTTCCTTACCTTCCAGTAAACCGATATTCGCAATCAGTTCTCCGGTCGTATCATTTTTTAGATTCAGGTTTTTAAGCGGATAAAATTGCCACCCCGACTGATTTCTTATATTGCTTGATGCCGCAATAATCCTGTTCTTATCATCTAAAAGTAAGGCATAGGACGGCGCAGAGGGACTGCTAAAAGGTAAGGGTATTTCCAACAATTTGTATATCTCCTGCCAGTCAAATCCCGCATATAAAAAACCTAATTCAGCATTTTGGAATTGATTTGGTATTCGGGTAAAAAAGAACAGAATATTCCGTTCCAGATCCACATTTTGCAACCAAATATTTTTTTTTAATGCGATAGCGTTCAGAGACGGTGTATGAAATGCTTGAGTCGAATTAACTTGTTTGAATTCATTATTCGCTATCAGTTGATTGTTTGGATCCACAACAAAGATTTGTCGATAAACGCCGTCATAACCTTGGGTAACATCTTTTAAAAACTCTGCAATGCGTTTATCGATATCCTGAACCCGGATATCCTGCATAACAGCCAGTCGACTCCAGATTGAAATGTTTTCCATCCGTTCAAATAAAGTCATATCGATTTGACGCATAATGGTCGATGCTTGTGATTTAAGTTTGTTTTCAGTCTCTGCCTTTAAAATATTCTGCAAATGGGTATAAATCATTACCGAAATAATCAAGGCGGAAGCTATACTGATCAGTAAATAGGAAATCAGTAAAATCCGACGAATGGACATCGTTTTTCTCATTGAAATATCAGTATGCTTAAGCGTTTAAAATTATTTTTAATAATGGCCCTGAAATATAGCTTGCTGTTTTGTTATTCAGCGCTTGTCATGGCTGAACAAAGTATAGAGCCAAATTACCATTGGGGGCGAGGATTAAAAATCCCCGCAGCCAACCTGATCATTGGGGGGTATGTCAATGCCAGCTACAAAAATTTTGATCATAACCCCGGTACCGCTGCACTTGATGACTTTAGTTTGTTTACGACCTGGAACCCCACTTCAAGACTACATTTTTTTTCTGAACTTGAGTTAGAAGATTCTGTAAACACCAACAAAGTTAAATTTTCCCGAGCAAAATTTTTGGTGGAACGACTCTATGTCGATTTTCTGGTCAATGAAACTTATAAGCTGCGTTTCGGGAAATTTCTAACGCCTCTGGGTATTTGGAATACGATTCATGCCGCGCCACTGGTATGGACAACTTCACGACCTTTGGTAACAGAGGGGTTTGTTTTTCCAGCCCATGCCAATGGTTTGATGGTCAATAGTAAATTTATCCTTAGTGATCATAATTTAGAGGTGTCTGTTTATGTGGATGATTCACGGGATCTTGATCCACACAAAAACAAGACAGTCTTCAAAAATGCACTGGGAACACGGATTAATTACGAAATTTTTGACTATCTCCATGTTGGTTTTTCCTATCTTACATTCAAGAATCAAGCCATATTTATTCATTCTGACAGGAATCATTTGTTTGGTGTGGATTTTTTATGGAAAAAAAAGGACTTCGAACTACAATCAGAGATTGCTTACCGTCATGGCGGGAAATGGGAGGGTAATGAAACTGGTTTGTATTTGCAGGCTGTTGTTCCTCTTGGACATCATTTTTCTGCTGTTGGGCGTTATGAATTCCTCAATGGCACACATCAGTTACACAATATTTCGGAAACCGGCACTATTAATTTAGGTGTTGCAGGCCTTGCCTGGCGACCCTATTCACCATTGGTTATCAAGGCTGAATATCGCTTTGGAGGTAATAATTCATTAGTTGCTCCGAGTGGTTTTTTTACCTCTATTTCAACGTTTTTTTGATCATGTTGATGCGAATATTCATTCTGTCGATAGTATTAGCGTTGAGTGGGTCATCAACCTCTGCGGCTAGTGAGCTTCTGATTATCACGGCAAAAGGTTCTTCAGAACCACATTTAAATAAAAAAAAGATCGCAAATATTTTCTTGCGCGAACAATTAATCAATCAACAAGGTGAACGATGGATTCCGGTCAATCTAAGTATTCATCATCCTTTACGAGAGGCATTTTCAGAAACGCTTTTCAATCAGCTCCCGAACCAAATGGATAATTTCTGGAACATTAAATATTTTAATGGCATCAGCCCTCCCTATGTCGTGAAATCACAGGAAGCTATGCTTCGCTTTGTAGCCTCTACGCCCAATGCGATTGGTTATATTTTGCCATGTTTTGTTAACGACAACGTGACAGTCGTTTTCAAATTAGTGTTAAAAACGAAAGTAAAGTTTAACGTTAAAGATATATGTCGTCAGCATAAACGTTAGTTGTGCGCAAAATTTGTCAGGCATAAATATTCATTTCATACCTTATTTGCGGTCTTATCCGTTGATAATAAATCAAAATCCAGGATGGTAAATTTAATGCATTTAATTCAATGGGTTACAAAACTAAAAAATATGGCATGAAAAATGCTTTTTTACTGTAAAACAATAGCAATTTTGCGTTCTTTATTGTTGTGTATAACAAACATAACAGTTTGAATTTAATCATTTTTATTAACTTTATAGTAGGATCATCATTATGTTGGCTACAAAAAAAAATTCCAGCTTTGCTTCGTTTAAAACAAAAGAGATGCCAATGGAGATCAGTTCCTTTGAGGAAAAATATTTGCACATGGCCAAGGCCGCCTACAGTACGCGGCGTATACCTAAACAGGTAATGAAAACGTTGATTACCGGCAATGTAAATCCCAAGGCGGGCGACCTGGTTTTGGCTGAAGTGATCAATATACGACAGCATAAGCGGATAGAGCTGGCCTGCGGTCGACGTGCACATCTACACAATGGAGATTATATTATTCTTTGTTACGGTAATCGTTATGCGCCAGATCAATTTGAAGCCTATATGCCGGAAGATCTGGATATATGTCATATGGTGGCGGCAGGTGGAGTGGCCGCCAGGGTTAAATGCAAGCACAGTGGCATAAAATCCGCCACAGAAATAAAACCCGTTGGCTTGATTGGTAATAATTTGGGCAAACCACTTAATATAAAAGACTGGGCAATTCCAGTGACTGAATTACCCGCTGCGGTACCTGAGATTTATGTGGTTGTCGGTACGTCAATGAATGCAGGAAAAACGACTACAGCGGCACATTTAATCAAAGGATTGACTCGAGCCGGAAAAAAGGTTGGTGCGGCAAAACTAACTGGAACAGGTGCTGGGCTTGATGTCTGGTTAATGAAAGATAGTGGTGTGTATAAAGTATTGGATTTTACCGATGCCGGTTATGTCTCAACTTTCGGTTTGCCTGTAAATATACTGGAAAATATCTTTGAAACTTTATTGGCGGCCTTGTGTGACAGCGGTGTTGACAGCATCGTTTTCGAAATCGCTGATGGTTTAATACAACAAGAAACATCTGCGCTGTTAAATAGTGAAAATTTTACCCGTCATATTCATACTTTAATTTTTTCTGCGCAGGATGCGATGGGCGCAAAGGCAGGCGTTGATTGGCTAAAAAATAGAAATTTGCCGATAAAAGCGGTTTCCGGCGCGTTAACTGCCTCACCTATGGCGGCTGAAGAAGCTCGGAAAATAATTGATTTACCGGTGCTGAATTTGGACATGTTGTCATCGCCTGATATCGAACAAACTTTTTGTCAGCTAGTGTAATACCAATGGATTACGAAATCCCTAAGATTTTAACCAATAAACGAAAATGGCTGTTATTGCGCCTGATTATCATCGGGATAGCTCAGGCGGGTATTGCTATTATTTCCGTTCTGATTGTTCGCTATTTATTTGATCAGATAAGCACTCATCCCGGAGATGTCTTTGAGCATGATTTACTGATATTTTCTGCTGTTATATTCACATTGACCTTATTTAATGCCTGGCTGAAAATGGCTGAACGGGTTGAATCCGAAAGAATGGGGCAGGATTATATTTACGATTTACGCCTCATTCTATATGACAGATTGGTTTCTTTGCCTTCCAGAACCATACAAGGACGAGGAAAAGGTGGGCTGATGCTGCGCTTTATAGGGGATCTAACCGCTCTCAGACAATGGATAAGTCTGGGTGTAGCCAGATTAACTGTCGCCTGTGTCATAACTGTTTGTGTGTTGGTTGCACTGGCTATGATTGATTGGTTACTGGCTGCCTATACCACGGTGGTACTTGGAATAGCGGTTATTACCGTTTTATACCTCAGTCCGCAACTGGAACAAGCCGCCAAAGATGTGCGTAAACGTCGAACTTATCTGGCGAATAACATCAATGAAAAAATTTCCTCCATTGCTGTTGTACAAATTTTTAATCAGCATCATCGGGAACAACAGCGCATCAGGCGACAAAGCATGCGCTTGCAGAATGCCAGTCTGGAGCGTGCAGCTATTATTGGCAAATTACGCGGCATTGCAGAAGCAACTGCCGCAATTACTACATTCGGGGTATTAATCCTGGGGTGTTATGAGGTTGCTAATGGAGCAACGACGCCCGGTTCAGTGGTCGCAGCCATGACTTTTATCGGCTTTCTTGCACCTTCATTAAAAGACCTGGGCCGCGTCCATGAATACTGGAAAAATTCAACGGTCTCGGTGGCCAAAATAGAGAGTTTTCTGGAAATACCGAGCTTGGTTGAAGAGGCTGATAATGCGGAGGAACTCAATGTCAGGGAAGGGCAATTAGTATTTAAAAATGTCAGTTTCAATAATGTATTGAAAAATTTTTCCTATACTTTCGAAGCCGGAAAGGTCATTGCCATCGTGGGTCCCAATGGTGCCGGGAAATCGACGCTACTCTCGCTGGCTACACGGCTTATTGATCCCGATCAAGGCAGCATACTGATTGATTCTATGGATATCAAAAAGGCAACACTGGCATCGGTTCGTGACACTGTCGGCCTGGTGAGTCCCGATTTGCCTTTATTGCGAGGGACTATCGATAAGAATTTACGTTACCGCTGGCGTAATGCGCCTGAAACTGAAATCACCCGGATAAAAAAATTGTGTCAAATAGATACGATGTTATCTGATTTTGCTGATGGCGAACGGACGCGTATTCAGGATGGTGGAAAAAATCTTTCTTTTGGCCAACAACAGAGAATTGCTCTCGCCAGAACACTATTAGGTAATCCTAAAATTTTATTGCTGGATGAAGCGGATGCTAATCTGGATCCTAAATCCAGCAAGATACTGGATAACACTATCGCACAATTTTCCGGCACTGTTTTATTGGTGACCCATAGAATAGATCGTCTTTACAAGGCTGACCGGATTATTTATTTAAGCAATGGCACTCTGGTAGAACAAGGTACACCAGAACAATTATTAAATACTGAATCATTAACTCGGAAGTTATTTCAACAAGGGCTGGCCTCATGAATCTGAAACAAGTCGATATTAAACAAGATGACCCCCCGATCATGTATGCAAACTTTCAAGATACCTTGATCAAAGGCGAAATACAGTGTCTGCGTTTAAGCTCTGATCCGGAACAGGTTTATTTTCTCTATTTACCGTTGAATTATAATGAAGATTCAGCGGTATTTGTTTCCGTTCATGGTATTTCGCGAAATGCTAAACACCATGTTCAACGCAATATAAGGCGTGCAGAAAAACGTAATGTCATCATTGTCGCGCCATTATTTTCTGAACAACGGTTTCCTGATTATCAACGTTTGGGACGATTGGGGTATGGACTTCGCGCTGATTTGAAGTTGCTGGAAATATTGGATGAAATAAAGGCTATGATACACATTAAAGCGCAACGGTACTATCTGTTTGGCTATTCCGGCGGCGGTCAGTTCGTACATAGATTTGCCATGGCGCATCCTGATAAAGTCGCCAAAATGGCTATCGGTGCAGCTGGATGGTATACCCCACCCAATGAATCACGCCGATTTCCTCATGGATTGCGAACGGACTCCTTATTACCTGACTTAAAGTTTGATTTGCAAAAAATACTTAAAATTCCCGCATGTGTCGTGGTCGGTGAATTAGATAACGAAGCAGATGAACAACTCCGGCAATCCGCTAAGGTTATTCAACGGCAGGGGGAAAATAGAATCGAAAGAGGTCTAAACTGGATTGCTAACATGCAAGAAAAGGCATTGCAATATCATCAGCAAACAGACTATGAATTTCATCTTTTGCAGAATGCCGGACATTCATACAGACAATGTATGCGCGATGGCAAAATGGGCGGTATTGTGTTCAGGTTTTTATTTGGCAGGATTGGTTGAAATAGTATTTGATTCGCTTTTATCACTCCTTTAATAAATTATATAGTGTATGGTTTTTTTAAAAAAATCGTCTAAAGCCTGCCCTTTTGTGTCTTTGCTTGTTGGCATTATGTTTTTTAATCCAGTACAGGTTTACGGAAAAACAGATATAACAGTCGACGAATTATATAGACTTGCACTTGAACAAAAAAAACAGCTGGCGATGCAACAACAGCAAATAAAAGCTTTGCAAACATTGGTATCAAAGCAGCAACAGCAATTGAGAAAAAATAATAAAGACTCAAGTAAGAGAAAAAAACGCAGAGGTGTAAAAGTCAGGGTTAATCAACATGGATTAAGAGTCAAAACCCGTGATGGCAAATTTGCTATGAAGATAGGCGGCAGAATACAAATGGATGGTGCTTATTATAATGATAAAGTAACCCCAATGGGAAATGGCTGGGCTTTGCGCAGAGCACGACTCAAAGTTTCCGGTAAATTATTTAGGGACTGGGGCTATTTTACCGCGGTTGATTTTGCCAAAAAGGATAAAGCCGGAGTCAGAGGTATGTATCTGGACTATAAAGGCTGGAAAGATTACGCGATCAGATTTGGCCAGTTTCAGGAGCCTTTCAGTCTGGAAGGTATGAACAGCTCGAATACCATAACCTTCATGGAAAGAGGATTGCCTTATGTTTTCGCACCGGATTATCATCTGGGCGTCAGTCTTAGTCATTTTGGTGAGTGGTGGCAGGCTTCTTCGGGTGTTTTTGGTAATTCAATACAAACCAAGAAAGATAATATTGATAACGGCTGGGGAGTGGTAGGACGCGTGACTTTTGCACCCTGGCGACAAGATGACAGGGTTTTGCATGTTGGTGCTTCTGCAGAATATAGAGTACCTAATACCGCTAAAACGGTTCGTTATCGTTATCGTCCTGAATCCTGGGTCACTAATGTAAGGTTGATCGATACCGGCAAGATTCTAAATGTCAATAATACCTTGAAAACAGCAGTGGAGTTGGCATTTGTTAATGGCTCTTTTTCCCTACAGGGTGAATATGTTCATGATCTGGTACAACGAAGCAATGCGCCAACCCTGCAATTTGATGGTTGGTATAGTTATGCAAGCTGGTTCTTAACCGGCGAATCCAGACCCTATAGCGTTAAAAAGGGCAGTTTTACAGCCATCGATCCAATCAGCAGATACGGTGCCTGGGAATTGGGGTTAAGATTCAGTTCACTGGATTTAACCGATAAGGATATTCTCGGTGGTCGTCAAGAGGATTTTACTGTCGGCCTTAACTGGTATGCCAACAGCAATATTCGCTTTATGGCTAATTATGTTCATGTGAATACTCATCCGAATAGCAAAGGTGTAAACGATAATCCAGATATCCTTCAATTTCGTGGACAGATCTTTTTTTGAGGCACGTGCAGAAAGGTTTTTTTCTTCCTTGTGAATAACGGATTTTAATTACTCTCAGACGCCTTCGGGAATGCATTTAGAATTTTATTTTGAATAGGATGGAGGATGGACAATCATCTTGACAAAGGGAACGTGGCATGTGTCTTAAGTGTGCTGTAGTGTCAAGACTGAACGCACGTCCTGTTTTCGACTAAAGTGGCAAAATTTGGTACAATCAAAAGGATTTTTTACCCTCTTCCTATGTGAGCGAGTGAGGCCTTAGCGTCGCTGTCAAGGCGTTTTTAAGAGCGTCCTGTACAGGGTGTTGAACGAACAGATTCAACACTATCGGCTTTTTACTTGGATTGCATGAGGTGTTTTGCGCGTTAAGCGTTTATGTCTGTTTTTGGATGCCACGGAGTTATGTCGGATTTCGCAAAAGAAATTGTACCTGTAAATCTCGAAGATGAGATGAAGCAATCTTATCTGGATTATGCCATGAGTGTCATTGTTGGCCGGGCATTGCCAGATGTCAGGGATGGATTGAAGCCGGTTCATCGGCGTGTCTTGTATGCCATGCATGTGTTGGGCAATGATTGGAATAAACCGTATAAAAAATCCGCCCGTGTGGTCGGTGATGTTATTGGTAAATATCATCCGCATGGCGATACAGCGGTTTATGACACCATTGTCAGAATGGCCCAGCCTTTTTCATTGCGCTATATGCTGGTTGACGGTCAGGGCAATTTCGGGTCAGTCGATGGCGATTCGCCCGCCGCGATGCGTTATACCGAAGTCAGGATGGCAAGGATCGCGCATGAGTTGTTAGCGGATCTGGACAAGGAAACCGTCGATTTTATCCCTAACTATGACGAATCGGAGACAGAGCCGGCGGTTATGCCGACCCGGATTCCGAACTTGTTAGCCAATGGCTCATCCGGTATTGCGGTGGGTATGGCTACCAATATTCCACCCCATAATCTGACAGAAGTGATTACAGCGTGTCTGGCGCTGATTGAAAACCCGGGTTTAAGCATTGCTGAGCTGATTAAAATCATTCCCGGGCCGGATTTTCCGACGGCTGGCATTATCAATGGTGCATCCGGAATTTATGATGCCTACAGCAGTGGTCGTGGCAAAATCTATGTGCGCGCGCGCTGTCATTTTGAAGACATCGGTAGTAATGGCCGGCAAGCGATTATTACCACCGAGTTGCCTTATCAGGTTAACAAGGCACGCTTGCTGGAAAAGATTGCGGAAATGGTCAAGGAAGGTAAAATCGAGGGTATTTCCGGTCTGCGTGATGAGTCGGATAAAGACGGCATGCGCATGGTGATTGAATTGCGGCGTGGGGAAGTGCCTGAAGTCATTCTGAATAATTTGTACAAGCAAACCCAGTTGCAAACCGTATTCGGTATCAATATGGTGGCTTTGCATCATGGCCGTCCGCATTTAATGAATCTTAAAGAGGTTCTGGTTGCGTTTATTGATCATCGGCGTGAAATTGTCACGCGGCGGACTATTTATAATTTGCGTAAGGCGCGGGAGCGTGCGCACATTTTAGAAGGGTTGGCGGTGGCTTTAGCCAATATCGATGACATGATCGAATTGATCAAAACATCACCTACGCCGGCTGAAGCCAAAAAAGGCTTGCTGGCACGGAATTGGGAGCCTGGCCTGGTATCAGCATTGCTGGATCGCGCCGATTCTGCGCGATCCCGGCCTGAGGGTTTGCCGGCTGAATTTGGCCTGGTCGATAACTTGTATCGATTGTCTGAAGCACAAGCCCAGGCGATTCTGGAATTGCGGCTGCATCGTTTAACAGGGCTGGAACAAGATAAAATCATCAACGAATACAAGCAGCTGCTTGAACAAATTGATGAATATCTGCATATTCTGGCGAGTGATGCGCGATTGATGGAAGTCATTCGCGAAGAACTGGAAGTGGTGCGGGAGAAATATGGTGATGAGCGCCGCACCGAAATTATTCAGGATTATTTGAATCTGACCGCCGAAGACCTGATTACCGAAGAAGATATGGTTGTGACCATGTCTCACGAAGGCTATGTGAAGTCCCAGCCATTAGATGATTATAAGGCGCAACGGCGGGGTGGTCGCGGTAAATCGGCGACGGCAACGAAAGAAGAGGATTTTGTTGAAAAACTGATTATCGCCAATACCCACGATACCATCTTGTGTTTTTCCTCAACCGGTAAAGTGTATTGGCTGAAAGTTTTTCAGTTGCCGGTGGCCAGTCGCTCGTCCCGTGGCAAACCGTTTGTCAACTTACTGCCGCTGGAAGAAGGCGAGAAAATCAATGCCATGTTGACGGTACGGGAATATAGCGCGGACAAATATATCTTTATGGCAACGGCGGCGGGGACGGTTAAAAAGACGCCGTTAAAGGAATTTGAACGGCAGCGTGCGAATGGCAAGATTGCTATTGACTTGCGCGAGAATGATACGCTGGTGGGCGTTGACATTACCGATGGCAAACAGAACATTTTATTGTTTAGCAGTGATGGAAAGGCGGTTTGTTTTAATGAAGATGATGTTCGCTCAATGGGCAGGACGGCCGCCGGTGTTCGCGGTATTCGCTTACAGCCGGGTCAAAACGTTATTTCGCTGATTGTTGCCAGCGAAGGTACGGTGCTGATTGTCACTGAAAATGGATATGGCAAGCGCACGCAACTGGAGGAATTCACCTTACATAAACGTGGTGGACAAGGTTTGATTGCGATTCAAACCTCTGAGCGCAATGGTGCGGTTGTGGGTGCGGTTATGGTTCATGACGATGATGAAATCATGCTGATTACCAATGGTGGCACACTGGTTCGAACCCGGGTGAATGAAATTCGCGTAATGGGCAGAAATACGCAGGGTGTTACCGTTATTAAACCGGACAAAGGCGAGAAAGTGGTCGGTGTTGATCGCATTGATGCCTTGCCTGACGATGAAACAGAACAAGCTGATGAAAGCAGCGATGGAGAACATGACTAATGTCGCGAATATTTAATTTTAGCGCCGGCCCTTCAACCTTGCCGGATGTGGTTTTAAAGCAAGCGCAGGAAGAAATGCTGGATTGGCGTGGAACCGGTATGTCCGTGATGGAGATGAGTCATCGTGGCAAACAGTTTATGTCAATCGCACAAGAGCTGATGCAGGATTTGCGTGATTTAATGCAGATTCCAGAGAGCCATAAAGTCGCCTTGTTACAGGGCGGTGCAACCGCACAGTTCTCCTTTATTCCGCAGAATATTTTGGGCGATAAAAACAAAGCCGGTTATGTCAATACCGGCGCGTGGTCCAAAAAAGCGATTAAAGACGCTGGCCGTTTTTGCGATGTAAGCGTTGTGGCTGATGCTAAAGACAGCAATTACACAACGATTCCGCCTGTCGCCGATTGGGAACAGGTTGCCGATGCCGGTTATTTACATTACACCAGTAATGAAACCATTCATGGGGTCGAATTTCAGTCTATTCCCGATGTCGGTGATTTGCCCTTGGTGGCGGATATGTCGTCTAATATTTTATCCCGCCCGGTCGATGTCAGTCGCTTTGGACTGATTTATGCCGGCACCCAGAAAAATATGGGGCCTGCCGGGGTGACTGTCGTGATTGTGCGCGAAGACCTGTTGGGTCGTACCCGCGACAGCGTGCCGCCGGTGTTTAATTATCAGCAGCAAATCGATAATGACTCCATGCTGAATACGCCAGCGACGTATAACTGGTATTTAGTTGGCCTGGTCTTAAAATGGCTGAAGCAACAAGGGGGTATTGCGGCTATGGAAACCATTAACCGCCGTAAGGCCGATAAACTTTATCAGGCTATCGATCAGTCCAGCTTGTATCGTAATCCGGTGGATAAGGCTTATCGGTCACGCATGAATATTCCTTTTGTTCTGGCGGATAGCCGTCTGGATCAGGAATTTCTGGACTTGGCCGAGCAAAACGGGCTGGGCAGCTTAAAAGGGCATCGTTCGGTTGGCGGTATGCGCGCCAGCATTTATAACGCCATGCCCGAAGCCGGTGTCGATGCCTTGATTGATTTTATGCAGGAATTTGAGAGAACGCATTAAACCGATGACGGATATTATCCCGCTTTCACAATTACGCGAGAAAATCGACCAGTTGGATGAGCAGATTCTAAGGCTGATCAATCAGCGTGCGCAGTGTGCGATGGAAGTTGCTAAAACCAAGTTGGCGCAAGGCGAGACCGGTAGTTTCTATCGGCCGGATCGAGAAGCCTTGGTGTTGCGACGGATTGAACAGCTTAATCCGGGGCCATTATCCAATGAAACGGCAAAATATTTTTTTCGTGAAATCATGTCGGCCTGTCTGGCCCTGGAAAAACCGCTGGAAGTGGCATACCTGGGGCCTGAAGGCACTTTTACCCAACAAGCGACATTCAAGCATTTTGGCCATGCTGTCAAGGATATTCCGGTCGCCACAATCGGTGAGATTTTCAATGCGGTCGAAAACGGACATTATCAGTTTGGCGTGGTGCCGGTCGAAAATTCCACCGAAGGCG
Organism: uncultured Methylococcaceae bacterium; assembly: GCA_913056195.1. GTDB lineage: Bacteria > Pseudomonadota > Gammaproteobacteria > Methylococcales > Methylomonadaceae > Methylomarinum. The sequence continues at coordinate 38,567 of CAJXMF010000005.1, forward strand.
TCATCGCGCATACACTCGATCGGTTTATGGTCTCCTCATTGGATATTTGCGGAGAAGTGGAAATTCGCGTCCATCATAATCTGATGGGCAAGATGGAAAACCTGGCACAGATTACCGAGGTTTATTCGCATCAGCAATCGTTGGCGCAGTGTCGGCAATGGTTGTCGGCCAATTTGCCCGGGGTGCAATGTACGGCGGTCAGCAGCAATGCGGAAGCGGCCCGTTTAGCCAGTCTCGCACCCGATAAAGCGGCCATCGCCAGTTCGGTGGCGGCCGAAATTTATCAACTGAATATTCTGGAAAAAAATATTGAGGATGATGGCAACAACACCACCCGGTTTATTATCATCAGTACCTTGCAGCCGGATTCCACGGGCCACGATAAAACCTCCATTCTGGTGTCAACGGGGAATCAATCCGGCGCCTTGTATAAAATACTCCGGCCATTTGCCGAGCATGGCATCAGTCTGTCGCATATTGAATCGCGTCCTTCACGGCAAGGCTTATGGGAGTATGTATTTTTTATGGATATCAATGGGCATCAACAGGATGATTCGGTCAAAAAAGCATTGGCGCAGTTACGTGATAATGTACAGGTGTTGAAGATTTTGGGCTCATATCCAAAGGCAGCGATTTAATGACAATGACAAGCATGTTCGACCTGGCCTTGCCAGGCATACAAAAATTGATTCCCTATACGCCAGGAAAGCCGATTGAAGAACTGGAACGGGAGCTGGGCTTAAGTGAAATCATCAAGCTTGCCTCGAATGAAAACCCATCCGGCCCAAGTCCGCAGGTGACGGATGCGATTAAACAAGCCTTGCCTGACATAACCCGTTATCCCGATGGTAATGGTTTTAAACTTAAAAGCGTACTGGTTGAAAAATATGGTGTAGAGCCTTGCCAAATAACCTTGGGGAATGGATCAAACGAGATATTGGAGCTGGTAGCACGAACTTTTTTAACGCCTGACTTAAATGTCGTTTTTTCCCAGCATGCTTTTGCCGTTTATCCGTTAGTCACCCAGTCCGTCGGCGCTAAGGCACAAGAAGTGGCAGCACGCGATTATGGGCATGACTTAGTCGCGATGCGGGAACATATTAACGATAAAACACGGTTAGTGTTCATCGCTAACCCCAATAATCCGACAGGAACCTTATTGGCGGCCGATGCGTTGGAAGAATTTATCGCCAGTCTGCCGGCGCATGTGATTTGTGTATTGGATGAGGCTTATTATGAATACGTTGACCCTGCAAAACGGGCGGACGCTATCGCCTGGTTGGCGCATTATCCTAATCTTCTAATTACGCGGACGTTTTCAAAGGCTTATGGTTTGGCGGGGTTGCGGGTCGGGTTTGGTCTGGCCTCGGCTGAAATGAGTGACCTGTTAAATCGGGTCAGGCAACCGTTTAATAATAATGCACTGGCGCTGGTCGCGGCCGAAACAGCCTTACAGGATCAGGATTATTTACAACACAGCGTTGCCCTCAATAATGCCGGCATGCAGCTGTTAACAGAGGCTTTTGCCGCACTGGGGTTAAGCTGGATTCCATCAGCGGGTAATTTTGTTTCGGTCGATTTTGGCCGTGATGCCCAGCCGATTTATCAGGCACTATTGCAAAAAGGCGTGATTGTACGGCCTGTGGCTAATTATGGTATGCCGACGTTCTTGCGTATCAGTATCGGCACCGACGTTGAAAATCGCTTTTTTATCCAGGTACTGAGCGACGTACTCAATGATGTTTGAGAAGTTCTGCCTTATTGGTGTCGGCTTGATTGGCAGTTCTGTCGCCAGAGCAGCGCGTCAGAATGGCTTGTGTCAGCACATCGTGGCCTTTGGTCGGGAGCAGGATAAAGACAATTTACAACGCGCAGAACGGCTGGGCGTGATTGATGCCTTCTCGACTGATATAAAAACCGCCGTCAATGGGGCCGAAGGGGTCATGATTGCCACACCGGTCGGGCAGGTTGAAACGGTATTGACAGCATTAAAACCGGTTTGGAACGAAAATGCCGTATACACCGATGTTGGGAGTACCAAGGGCAATATTGTTGCGGCCGCCGAACAAGTATTCAATACCGTGCCGGCTAATTTTGTTCCGTCTCATCCGATTGCCGGTGCTGAAAACAGCGGGGTTGATGCCGGTCGTGCTGATTTGTTTGATGGCAAGCGCGTCATTATGACACCGCTGCTCAATAACGCAGACTGGGCGGTTGATAAGGTGCGTCGTTTTTGGCAAGGGATGGGTGCCGATGTGTCCGAAATGGATGTGGAACATCATGACAAAGTGTTGGCGGCTACGAGCCATTTACCGCATATTTTAGCTTTTGCGCTGGTCGATTTGTTAGGCCGAAAGGATGAGCAGGAAGAAATTTTTAATTATGCGGCTGGCGGTTTCAAGGATTTTACGCGCATAGCGTCCAGCGACCCAACGATGTGGCAAGATATTTGTCTGGCCAATAAACACCATATAATACCACTGATTCAACAGCTACGGCTTGAATTAGGCACTATAGAAAAATATCTGGCTGACGATGATGGTCAGCAGCTCGCCGAAATTTTTGCCTATGCCAATCAGGCAAGGCAGCGTTTTCTCGATCAGTTAAAACCATAACAATGACTCAAAAAATTACATTTACAATACAACCCGGTGGCAGTCTTAACGGCAATATACGTGTTCCGGGCGATAAATCCATGTCCCACCGTTCTATCATGCTGGGATCAATTGCCGACGGCACCACGCATGTCAAAGGTTTTTTGGAAGCCGAAGATGCCTTGGCGACGCTGAAAGCATTTCGTGCCATGGGTGTTGACATCGAAGGTCCTGAAAACGGAGAAGTGACGATTCATGGTGTCGGCAAGCATGGCTTGCAGCAGCCGGAAGGCCCGTTATATTTGGGCAACTCTGGAACCTCCATGCGCTTGTTAAGTGGATTATTGGCCGGGCAGGATTTCGATAGCGTTTTAACCGGCGATGCCTCGTTGGAATCACGTCCAATGCGGCGGGTGACTGATCCGCTAACTAAAATGGGAGCTGAAATTGAAACCCAGGCCGATGGTACGGCACCATTAAAAATAAAAGGCGGTCGCAAACTGAAGGGAATTCATTATGATATGCCGGTTGCCAGCGCCCAGGTTAAATCCTGTTTGTTGCTGGCTGGAATGTACGCCGAAGGCGAAACCGTTGTCGTCGAGCCAGCGCCGACTCGCGATCATACCGAACGCATGCTGAATGGTTTTTGTTATCCAGTTAAGCGTGAAGGCAATAAAGCGATAATCGATTCCAATGGTCGCTTGAAAGCCTGTGATATTGATGTGCCGAGTGATATTTCTTCAGCGGCGTTTTTCCTGGTCGGTGCCAGTATTGCACCGGGTTCTGATGTTACTTTGCGCCATGTTGGTATCAATCCAACGCGCACCGGTGTCATCGATATTCTGAAAATGATGGGGGCGAATATCGAAGTCTTCAACGAAAAGACGGTGGGCGGTGAGCCTGTAGCCGATATTCGGGTTCGTGCCAGTCAGCTGAAAGGCATTGATATTCCAGAGCGGTTGGTGCCGCTGGCCATTGATGAATTCCCGGTATTATTTGTCGCAGCGGCCTGCGCCGAAGGACAGACGCGTTTGACCGGGGCGAAAGAGTTGCGGGTTAAAGAGTCTGATCGGATTCAGGTGATGGCCGATGGTCTGCAGACTCTGGGTGTCGATGCGACGCCGACTGAGGATGGCATGATTATCACCCAATCAGAAATCGGTGGCGGTACGGTTGATTCGCATGGTGATCATAGAATCGCGATGGCATTTTCTATCGCCGGGCTACGTGCTAACGATACGATTACGATTCAGGATTGCCAAAATGTAAATACATCATTTCCTGAATTTAAAACATTGGTTTCAGAATTGGGCTTGAATCTGATATGAATATCCCGGTTTTAACCATAGACGGGCCAAGTGGCGCAGGTAAGGGGACAGTGAGTCGCGCTGTCTCGCGTAAGCTGGGCTGGCATTATCTCGATAGCGGTTCAATTTATCGAGCATTGGCTATTGCGGTGTTAAAACAGGGTTTGAATCTGAATGATGTTGCCGCCATTGTTGAACTTGCAGGGCATATTCAGCTGCAGTTTATTTGCGAAGATGATGGATTGAAGGTCGATTTGAATGGCGAAGATATTTCTGCCCAACTGGGGATGGAATCGACCGGCAATACGGCCTCGATTATTGCCGCTTATCCCGAAGTTCGGGCTGTTTTGCTGCAAAAGCAAAAGGATTTCAAACGTGCGCCGGGTTTGGTTGCTGACGGCCGGGATATGGGGACAGTGGTGTTTCCGGATGCTGAGTTTAAAGTGTTTTTAACGGCCAGCGCTGAGGAGCGGGCAAAAAGGCGATATAAACAGTTGATTGAAAAAGGGATTGATGCTAACCTTTGTCAGATTACCAGTGAGATAGAAGCGCGTGATCGACGTGATCGGGAACGCGCAACTGCGCCGTTAAGGCCGGCTGAAGATGCGGTATGCATTGATTCATCTGACTTGACGATAGAGCAGGTTATTGCGCAGGTGATGGATTTTATTCGTCAGTCAGGCTCAAAAACTGAATGAGCTTGAGTTTGGGGGAGGTCTGGTCGCTACCAGGCTGTTTTTTTAACTTTATATATTGATTAAAGCCTGTTTGCTTTAAAACGGGTTTGGGAAAGAAACAATGAGCGAAAGCTTTGCAGAATTATTTGAAGAGAGTTTAGCCAAGACCGAAATGCGTCCTGGTGCAATGTTAAAAGGTACCGTACTTGATATCGAAAATGAGTACGTTATCGTCAGTACTCAAGCCAAATCGGAAGGGATCATTCCGAAATGGCAGTTTTTGAATGCGGATGGTGAACTGGAAGTTGAAGTCGGTGACGAAATTGAGGTTGCGCTCGATTTATTTGAAGATGGATTGGGGTCAACCATTCTTTCCCGTGATAAAGCTAAGAAAAACAAAGCCTGGGCTGAGTTGGAAAAAGCCTTTGAGAATGACGAAACTGTTGTCGGGCGTATTAACGGCAAAGTGCGCGGTGGTTTTACCGTCGCCGTTGGTGCTTTGCGTGCGTTCTTGCCAGGCTCTCTGGTTGATGTGCGTCCTATTCGTGATACCTCTTTCCTGGAAGGTCGCGATCTGGAATTTAAGGTTATTAAAATCGATCAAAAACGTAACAATGTCGTATTGTCACGTCGCGCCGTCGTTGAAAAAGAATACAGCGCAGAACGCGAAGAATTGATGAAAACGCTGGAAGACGGTGCAGTCGTTAAAGGTATCGTCAAAAACCTGACCGACTATGGCGCATTCATTGACTTAGGCGGCATCGATGGTCTGTTACATATTACTGATATGGCGTGGCGTCGTGTGCGTCATCCTTCCGAGTGTGTGGAAATTGGCCAGGAAATCGAAGTTAAGGTTCTTAAATTCGATAAGGAAAAAACCCGTGTTTCACTGGGTATGAAGCAAATGGAAGAAGATCCATGGCAAAATATCGCCCGTCGTTATCCTGCCGGTAGCCGCGTATTCGGCAAGGTCAATAACCTGACCGATTACGGTTGCTTTGTTGAGATTGAAGAAGGTGTTGAAGGCCTGGTTCACGTTTCTGAAATGGACTGGACAAACAAAAACGTCAATCCGGCTAAAGTGGTTCAATTGGGTGATGAAGTTGAAGTCATGGTTCTGGAAATCGACGAAGATCGCCGTCGTATTTCCTTAGGTATGAAACAATGTCGTCCTAACCCATGGGATGAGTTTGCAGCTCTGCATAAGAAGGGTGACAAAATTACTGGAAAAATCAAATCTATTACTGATTTCGGTATCTTTATTGGTCTGGAAGGCGGTATTGATGGTTTGGTTCATACCTCTGATATTTCCTGGAATGAAAGCGACGAAGAAGCCATTCGTAAATACAAGAAGGGTGATGAGGTCGAAACTGTCATTCTGGCCATCGATCCAGAGCGTGAGCGTATTTCCTTAGGGATTAAACAATTGGAGCAAGATCCATTTCAGAACTTTATTGCGGCGCATGAAAAAGGCAGCCTGGTTAAAGGTAAGGTTAAGGAAGTCGATGCCAAGGGTGCTGTTATCGAACTCGGTGAAAATGTTGAAGGCTACCTGAGAGCATCTGAAATTCAGCGTGATCGTGTTGAAGATGCGCGGACGTTGTTGAATGTTGGTGACGAAGTCGAAGCTAAATTTATCGGTGTCGATAAGAAAAACAAAACGATTTCTTTGTCAATTAAAGCCAAGGATCAGGAAGAAGAAAAAAATGCATTGAGGGATTACAGTCAGGAAGCTGCGGCTGGTTCAGCGACTTTAGGTGATCTTTTTAAACAACAGATCGAAAAATAATGTCTGGAAAGGGGGATGGCTTGCGTCATACCCCTTTTTTCTTTTTTCGGAATAGACTGTGACAAAATCAGAATTAATTGAAGCACTTGCCAGACAACAACCACATTTGGCCCTGAAAGATGTGGAGCTAGCCGTAAAATGTATCATCGATCAGATGAGTGATACATTAGCAAGTGGTGAACGGATTGAAATTCGCGGGTTTGGTAGTTTTTCGTTACATCACAGGCCACCACGAATTGGGCGTAATCCCAAAACGGGCGAGTCCGTTTCGTTAACTGAAAAATTTGTGCCACACTTCAAGCCAGGCAAGGAATTGCGTGATCGAGTCGATGCCTCTCGTGAGAAATATAACATAATCGATTAATTTATTGGCGCAGCAAACGTATGAAATTACTGGTAACACTTGTCTTTATTTCAATCTTTTTTGTTGCGCTGGTATTTTCTGTTCTTAATTTCCAAAGCATAGAGATCAATCTCTACTTCTTCAAGATTTCCTTACCTTTGGCGGTTGCTTTAACCATAGAATTATTTTCTGGCATTATTATTGGCTATCTGGTTGCCATGACTAATATTATGAAGCTAAAAGCGCAATATAGGCAGTTGTGTCGTCAATTGGGTAAAGAAAAAAACTAAGGCTTTCAGGACGGCTTTTGTATTTCCTGCACGCCGTTTTGTGCTGCAAGTACGACAATATCAGCCTGGGGTGAAAAAATTCCATGTTCTACGATTCCCGGCGTTGTATTCAAGATATGTTCAATGTGTTGTAGGTTTGCCTGCTCAGGAAACCGCATATCAAGAATCAAGCTACCGTAGGATGATACGGCTAATCCATTGTTTTGTTGTCGAAGATTCCCTGTTGCGCCCTGTTTTTCGAGCCGGTATTTAACCATTTGCCAGGCAAAGGGCATGACTTCAATAGGAATCGGGAATTTCTGTCCGATATACTGCACCTGTTTGCTCTGATCGATAAGCGCAAAAAATTGATGGCTTGCAGTGGCCAAGAGTTTTTCTCTAACCAGATCGGAGCCCTGGCCTTTTAATAAGGTATTATTTGGCGCGACTTCATCCGCACCATCCACATAAATATCAATATGGTCGAGTTGTTCGATTGATACCAGTGGCAGGCCTAAATCGCGTGCCTTGATCATGCTGACAATCGAGCTGGAAACGACCTTGATAGACATGTTTTCCTGTTTGTATTGATGCGCGAGCGCTTCGATAAAGCAATCGGCTGTAGAGCCTGTGCCAAGCCCGATTATCATATTGTCTGTTATCCACCGAAGCGCGTGCCTGGCGACACGTTGTTTATCATTCATTGAAGCTTTTTGACTTTATTCAGAATTTCATTGGCATGGCCCTCATGCGAAACGCCATACAGTGCATCTACAATATTCCCGTTTTTATCGATAATAAAGGTGGAACGCAAAATAGCCATTTTTTTTACGCCATTTTTTTCCTTTTCGCGCCAAACATCATATTTTTCACATAATTCACCACTTTCATCAGACAATAAATTGACTTTAAGGTCATATTTTTTGATGAAATCGACATGGCTGGCGCAAGAATCCTTGCTGATGCCCAGAATGACAGTATTCAGGTTGGCAAATTCATCAGCCAGGGCGGTAAAGTCATTGGCTTCAATGGTGCATCCGGGCGTGTCATCTTTAGGATAAAAATAAAGAACGACATTGTGTTTGCCTTTAAAATCGGATAAACGGATATTTTCGCCGTGTTGATCAGGGCAGCTAAAATCTGGAGCAGGCTGGTTTTTTTCTAACATGATAATTTCCTCGGGATGATGGTACTTCGATTTGATTATTACCGATGCCGCTCTGAAAATAAACCATAAATTTTCCAGGGAATTTGTCAGGAACTACAGGATAATTGCGAACAGCCTGGTTTATTGCGTGCCCATTCCGGACGTTTGGCGGCGAAATGTTGTTTATCGGGTTGTTCGTCATACGGCCTGCGCATCACTTCCTGCAATTCCTCTATCAGGGAAAAATCACCGGCTTCGGCTTTGTCAATGGCCATTTGTGACAGGTAATTGCGCAGAATGTATTTAGGATTGACGGCATTCATGCGTTGCCGGCGGCTTTCGGGGGATTCATTGTCCTGGCGGATACGTTGACTGTATAAGCGCATCCAGTTGGCAAAACGTTGCCGATAATTCGGCGATAGTGAATCGGGCTGATACCAAGCATCAGAGATGGGGGCTAAGCAGTCTGTATCCGATAAGGCCTGGCTTTCGACAGGCACAGGGGCTAAAAGGCGAAAGAACAGTGTCATATCGGTTTCGACCTCGGCAAGCAGGCCGAGCAAAGTCTGAACGAGCTTCTGATCGCTATTCGGCAGCCAGTTTTTCAGGCCTAATTTTGCTGCAAACATGGCTTGCCAGCCCTGTTCAAATGTTTCATTGTATAACGCCAGTGCATTCTGCAAGGGTTTGGCATCATTGATTAACGGGTAGATCGCATTGGCCAGTTGTATTAAATTCCACAGCGCTATGTCCGGTTGCTGGCTGTAGCGATAACGTCGGTGTGTGCTGTCAGTGGTATTGGGTGTCCATTCCGGGTCGTAATGATCCAGCCAGCCATAAGGGCCGTAATCAATGGTTAGCCCCAGAATTGACATATTATCTGTGTTCATGACGCCATGTACAAAGCCTACGCGCTGCCAGTGTACAATCAGTTCAGCCGTTAAGCGGCAGACTTCTTCAAACCAGCGGATATAGGTGGCTTTTTCTATCTGTCCTGATTTAGGCAGCAGGTGTGGAAAGTCGCTGCGGATGGTGAAGTCTGCCAGTTGTTTTAACACATCATGCTCACCACGCGCGGTAAATATCTGAAAACTACCAAAACGGATAAATGAGGGGGCGGTTCTGCACACAATGGCGCCCGGCTCAAGTTTTGCATTACCGTTATAAAACATATCGCGCATCACCGTATCGCCGGTCAGTGTCAGGCTGAGTGCCCGGGTCGTCGGTATGCCTAAATGAAACATGGCCTCGCTGCATAAAAACTCGCGTATGGATGAACGTAACACCGCCAGGCCATCAGCCATGCGGGAATAAGGCGTTAAACCGGCACCTTTAAGCTGTAAAGTCCAGTGCTGGCCGTTATCGTCTAACACCTCGCCCAGATTGATCGCGCGTCCATCACCTAATTGCCCCGCCCATTGACCAAATTGATGTCCGCCATAACACATGGCATACGACTGCATATCGGGTAACAGGCGATTTCCGCTCATGATTTCGGTAAAGCAACTTGATACACAGTCCGTTTCGCTCAAGCCGAGGGTATGGGCCATTTCTTTTGAATAGGCGACTAACTGCGGCGCTGGTGTGGGCCTGGGATTGACAAAACTGAAACAGGCACCAAAAACCTGCCGGCAATGGTTATGCCTGTCAGGATCGGCAGGAAGTTGTCGGATGAAGCGGTTGTCAAAACTCAGTTTATCAAGGCTGGATGGGGTTGTAACAGTTGTCATTGCATCGCAGTGTAAATCAATAAACCGCTATTATTGGGCTAAGATTATGAAATATCTACCCTAAAATAATGAGGGTTTAACCCGATTATTCTTTTGTTGAGGGTATCTGACGGCTACTCTGACTGTTGACTGCAGTCAGTTTTTTTGACATCAATTCGCCAGCGCTTGATGGATTTATAACGAGTTTGTATTTCGGCCTCAATTTGTTTTTGTTTTAATTGTTGCGCAAGGTTTTCAGCACGTTGTTTTTTTACAAACAAGCCTAATGAAATGGCATTTTTCATCGGCCCTTTTCGGAACAGCCACAGGTTAGTGATGCCTTTAGCTTTAAGCTGCTGTTCTGTCGCTTGTGCTATGCCGAAATCCTTGGCGGCAGGGATAAAAACCAGGTATCTTGAAGGTATATTTTGTTCGATTTCGTGTATATTCGAGGCATCGAGATGTGGCGGCAATGCTTCTAAGGCCGCTTGTTTGCTGATAAATGTTTGTTTTTCTGTACAGCGGGGTATGGCTGATTTCGGTTTGATTTTAGCGAGCGTTTCTGAGTTGACTTCAGGTGTTTTATCAGGGGTGAGGTCAGTCGTTGCTTCGGCTGTTTTTTCGGCAATAAGCTTGGTGATTGTGGGCGTCGTTATTTCAGTCGATGTCACAGGATGAACGGATTCAGCAGGTTTCGATGGCAACTTGTTCGGATCGATAGCGAAAATATTTTGTTCTGTTTCGGATTGGTCTATGGCTTCCGCTGTTTGGTTAGGTCTGGCTTTATCTGTAGCGCTTGAGGCTGACCGGGCTGTTTTTTCAGCGGCTTCTGCGTTGGGTTCAGTCGAGCCATCGGTATGATTGGATTCGGTTGATTTCAATAAATTGTGTGGGTCAAAATCATATGTAGTTTCGGCTATCGTTTCAGGTGTGTGGGGCGTGATGATTTCATCGTTAGGCTCGGTTGGGTTTTGGGTTGTATTGTTCGAGGTTACTTCAGGACTGGTGGAGTCAACAGATTCGCTTGGAGGGGTTGAATCGTCTGGCAATGCGGGGTTTTGTTCCGGCTTTGTTTTAGCGTACAGCAAACGGTTTGTTGCAGGCGCTTCGGATACTAATAAAATCGTGGGAAGGGTTTTTTGTGCAGTCGGACTCTGTGGTGTGTTGACGTCGGAACCATATTGCACAGCCCACAGGAAAAAACTCAAGTTTGCGATGGCAATCAAGAAAAAGAGAAATTTTATCATTCAATCTTCGCAATAAAGGCTCAGGCCGGTTAAAACCAGATCGGGTTCAATGTGGGTATCATGGTTCAGGTGTGGCGCGATGCGTGAGGCATCGCCACCGGTTAAAATCAATCGTGCTTTTTTATCAAGGTTTTGAATGCTCTGTTCGATAAGTCCAGACGCGGCCAGTAAAGTTCCACTATAAATAGCCGCTTCGGTAAAATCCGCAAGGCCTGTCACATAATCCTGTTCTATGGCAGGCAAAAGTTGGGTGTTTTGGCTTAACGACTGCCGCATCATGTGTAGGCCGGGGCAAATCAGCCCACCTTTGTGCTGTCCATCGGCGTGTAGATAATCCATTGTGATCGCGGTGCCACAATCAACCACCCAGCAATTCCCGGGCTGTTTATGATGGGCAGCGATAAGCGCCAGCCAGCGGTCGATGCCGAGTTTTTCCGGGTGTCGATAAGCATTTTTGACGCCGCATTTTTGGGCCGAGGTCTGGGCCTGGATGATATAAATAGCGGGCCAGAGCTGTTTGGCCAAGTCGATGATGCGCTCTGCAATGGATTGATGGCTCACCGTGGCAATTGCCAGACTGTCGGCCTGTGGCAGGTTTTGCCAGTGTTGATGCAGGCGGTCGATAAAGTGCGCTTGGTGGTAGTCTAATGCACCTTGGCTGAAAAAATCATGCGCCTGTTGCCAAGCCCATTTAAGGCGACTATTGCCGATATCAAGCAGAATCTTCATGGCCGGGTCTGAAGCTGATTTCGCCGGAAGCGAAGGTTTGCCGATTGCCATCGGCTGTGCATAATAAGAGCTGACCGTGCTCATCGATGCCATCCAGAATCCCTTGGTGTTGCTGTTTGCCTTGGTAAAGCGTAACGGTTTTGCCATATAGGCAATCGTATTGTCGCCATTCTTCGATAAAAGAAGGCAGGGCGGTTGCGTCAAAATCGTGCAAGACCGGGGTCAGCTGATTGAGTAATGCAGCGGCTAACCGATTACGCAGGGTAAAGGCCTTGTCGCCGACGATGCTGTACAGGTCGGTGCAGGGTTGGTCAATTGTTTGCGACAGGTGTTGCGGCAGGAAGCCATTTAAACCTAAGCCGACGACGGCATGGCTGGGGCCTTCGGCTTCACCGCCAACCTCAATCAGGATTCCGCCCAGTTTTTTGTGTTGCCAGTAAATATCATTGGGCCATTTTAAGCCGGCATCGCTAATGTTTAAACTGTTGAGTGCCCGAATCACGGCAACACCAACCGCGAGGCTGAGTCCGGCAATGACTGCTGGACCGGACTGGTAATGATAGCGCAAGGATAAATAAATATTGCGGCCAAACGGCGATACCCACTGTCGTCCGCGACGCCCACGGCCCGCTGTTTGATATTCGGCAAAGCAGGCTGTTGCGTGCGCGCTGCCTGCGTGCTGTAAGTAGGTGTTAGTGGAGGCAAGGCAAGGATGGATTTCAAGTCGTTGCAAAAGAGCCCTTGTATTTTCATTGAGTGCCTGACGAATAGTGTTTTCATCAAGGAGTTGTAATGGCTGGTTGAGTTTGTAGCCTTTGCCGCTGATGGCACTATAGCCCAGGTCGAGTTTGTCGAGGTTTTGTAATTGTTTGCATACGGCCGAGCGACTGATGGCGGCAGATTCAGCCAATTCTGTGCCAGAATGAAAGCGGCCATCGGCCAGTCGATCTAAAATCTGCAGCAAATGTTGTGAAATAGCCATATTATCGGCAAATGGGTAAGAAAACTGGAATTATACCGTATAAAAAATGCAGTTTGAGCAAAGATGCCAGGTAATTCAGAGTCCCGGCTGTTTGATACCCTCATCCCGGCTTTCTCCCACGGGGAAAAGGAAATGTTGAGAGGGTGTCTGAATAGTGACTAAAAAATTGCGGGCTGTAAAAATTTTAAGTTTTTCGCTTTACCTAGTAGAATGGTACGTTAACTATAGCCTGGATCAGTGGTTTTAATGTAGATGGCTGGGAGCCAAGGTATTGGTTTAGCGCGGGATTTAAAAAGTCTTAGCTTCATCCTTTATAAACGTTCCTGGGTTGAGAGGGTCTTTTTTAAAACGTGATGAATCCATAATCTGGCACTTGTGTCGTCGTGAAATCACGGATTCAGGTAATCTTGCCGTATTGTTTTCGGTAAGGCATTGACTTATTCAGACGGTTTATTTTGAGGATAAAAAGTGGAACTCAGCGGCGGCGAAATCATCGTTAGATGCCTGAAAGACGAAGGCGTGGAGTATATATTTGGTTATCCGGGTGGCGCGGTATTGCACCTGTATGATGCTATTTTTCAGCAGGATGACGTTCAGCATATTCTGGTCAGACACGAACAGGCGGCAACCCATGCGGCAGACGCCTATGCGCGTGCAACCGGCAAGCCGGGTGTTGTTCTGGTGACATCGGGGCCGGGGGCGACCAATGCAGTTACAGGCATTGCGACTGCGTATATGGATTCAATACCGATGGTCGTCATTTCAGGCCAGGTGCCAACGGCTGTGATTGGCAGCGATGCATTCCAGGAAGTGGATATGGTTGGTATTACCCGGCCTTGCGTCAAACACAATTTTTTGGTGAAAAGAACCGAAGATATTGCCGAAACCATGAAAAAGGCTTTTTATGTGGCGACGACAGGTCGTCCCGGCCCGGTTGTGGTGGATATCCCTAAGGATATAACGGAACCAGGTTATAAGATTCCTTATCATTATCCTGAATCCATTCACATGCGCTCGTATAATCCGGCTGTAATGGGACATAAAGGACAAATCAAAAAAGCCGTTGATTTGTTATTGCTGGCGAAACGTCCCATTATTTATGCGGGCGGCGGTGTCATTTTGGGCGAGGCCAGTGAGGAATTGACAGAAATAACCCGTATGCTGGGGTTTCCAATTACCAATACTCTGATGGGGCTGGGCAGTTTTCCGGCAACCGATAAACAGTTTATTGGTATGCTGGGCATGCATGGCACCTATGAAGCCAATTTGGCCATGCACGAAAGCGATGTGATTCTGGCCGTCGGCGCGCGTTTCGATGATCGGGTTACTGGCAAGATTGCCGAGTTTTGTCCTTATGCCAAAATTATTCATATTGATGTTGATCCGGCGTCGATTTCCAAAACGGTGATGGTTGATGTGCCGATTGTCGGACAAGTGAAACCGGTTTTGCAACAAATGATCGATTTGATTCAGGACAGCAAAATGAGGCCATCTGAAGAAGCCTTGTCGGCCTGGTGGAGTCAAATTGATAACTGGCGCAGCATCGATTGTTTGGCCTATGATCGTCATAGCGAAATCATCAAACCGCAGTATGTGATAGAGCAGCTCTATCAGGTGACTCAGGGGGATGCTTATATTACCTCAGATGTGGGGCAGCATCAGATGTTTGCGGCACAGTTTTATCCCTTTGACAAACCGCGTCGCTGGATCAACTCGGGTGGGCTGGGCACGATGGGATTTGGATTGCCGGCAGCGATAGGTGCCAAATTGGCTTTCCCCGATGCCGATGTCGCGTGTATTACAGGTGAGGCGAGTATCCAGATGTGTATTCAGGAGCTGGCGACAGCACTGCAATATGATACGCCGGTCAAAATTATCAACCTGAATAACCGCTATATGGGGATGGTGAGACAATGGCAAGAGTTTAATTACAGCGGTCGTTATTCGCATTCTTATATGGATACCATTCCTGATTTTGTCAAACTGGCCGAATCGTATGGCCATGTCGGGATTCGCGTTGACAAGCCAGAGCAGGTCAAAGACGCGATAGAGCAAGCATTCGCCATGAAGGACAGAACGGTATTTTTAGACTTTATGACCGATAGAGAAGAAAATGTTTATCCGATGATTGAGGCCGGAAAAGCGCATCATGATATGAAACTACGGGTCGCGCCCAGTGCAAAAACCGAGAGGGAGCTGGCCTGATGAGACATATTATTTCTATTTTGATCGAGAATGAAGCCGGTGCGCTATCCCGTGTTGCCGGTTTGTTTTCCGCCCGTGGTTATAATATTGAATCATTGACCGTAGCCCCGACTGAAGATTCAAGCTTGTCACGAATGACATTGGTGACGCGCGGCAACGATCATATCATTGAGCAGATTACCAAGCAGCTGAACAAGTTGGTTGATGTCGTCAAATTGATTGATCTGGCTGAAGCAGTGCATATTGAACGGGAGTTGATGCTGGTCAAAATTCATACGACAGAAAACAGTCGTGCCGAAGTGAAGCGCTTAAACGATATTTTTCGCGGCAAGATCATTGATGTTACGGCAGCCAGTTATGTCGTTGAAATGACAGGTCCATCTGATAAACTGGATGCGTTTATTCATGCCCTGGATCCTGACAGTATTATCGAAGTGGTTCGCTCTGGGCCAACGGGTATTTCCCGTGGCGAAAAAGGCTTACACTTATAATCCTTTAGGTAATGCGCAGTAAATAAAACACCCATATTGCGAATTGCCTTAACTCTTATATTAACTTTTAAAAACGAGAACACGCTATGCAAATTTATTACGATAAAGATGCTGATCTTTCTATCATCCAGTCCAAAAAAGTCGCCATTATCGGTTACGGCTCACAAGGCCACGCCCATGCTAATAACCTGAAAGACTCAGGTGTCGATGTCGTTGTTGGCTTGAGAGCAAATTCTTCCTCCGTCGCGAAAGCGGAATCGGCCGGGTTAACAGTAAAAGAAGTGCCCGAAGCCGTTCAAGGGGCAGATGTCGTTATGATTTTGACACCGGATGAGTTTCAATCACAACTATACAAAAGCGTCATTGAACCAAACTTGAAGCAGGGCGCTGCGTTAGCGTTTGCTCATGGTTTTGCGATTCTTTACAACCAAATCGTGCCACGTTCTGATCTGGATGTCATCATGATTGCACCGAAAGCGCCGGGCCACACTGTACGTTCGGAATTTGTCCGGGGTGGCGGTATTCCTGACTTGATTGCGGTTCAGCAGGATGCCTCAGGCCAAGCTAAAGACATCAGTTTGTCTTATGCTTCGGCTATCGGTGGCGGTCGTTCCGGTATTATCGAAACCACTTTCCGCGACGAAACTGAAACGGATTTGTTTGGTGAGCAGGCGGTTTTATGTGGCGGTGCGGTTGAGCTGGTAAAAGCCGGTTTTGAAACACTCGTCGAGGCCGGTTACGAGCCGGAAATGGCTTATTTCGAATGTATGCACGAGCTGAAGCTGATCGTCGATTTGATGTTTGAAGGGGGCATTGCCAATATGAACTATTCCATTTCCAACAATGCGGAATATGGCGAATATGTTACCGGCCCGAAAGTCATCAACGAAGAAAGTCGTAAAGCTATGCGCGAAGCCCTGAAAAATATCCAAACAGGCCAATACGCCAAGCGCTTTATTCTGGAAGGGATGGCAAATTATCCTGAAATGACGGCCAGACGCCGGTTGAATGCAGAGCATCCAATCGAACAGGTCGGAGCCAAACTGCGTGCCATGATGCCATGGATCGACGCTAATAAAATCGTTGATAAAGCCAAAAACTAATCACAGTATCGCGTAGCCCGGCAATGATCTTGCCGGGCTGTTTTATAAATGTTACCTATTTTTGAGCAACGCAAATCATGAGTAAACCAAAAAAAGTCGCACTATTAACAGCAGGTGGCCTGGCGCCTTGTTTGAGTTCAGCTATTGGCAGTCTGATCGAACGTTATACTGAAATTGATCCAAGTATCGAAATCATCTGTTACCACGGTGGCTATAAAGGCCTTTTGTTGGGTGATTACTATCAGGTCACACCAGAAATTCGTAAGAAGGCCAGCCTATTGCATCGCTTCGGCGGCTCGCCTATCGGTAACAGTCGGGTTAAATTGACGAATGTGGCCGATTGTGTAAAACGTGGTCTGGTCAAAGAAGGTGAAGATCCGCAAAAAGTCGCCGCTGACCAGCTGATTAAAGATGGTGTCGATGTGCTGCATACCATTGGGGGTGATGATACCAATACGGCGGCAGCCGATTTGGCAGCATTTTTGGCGGATAATAATTATCCATTGACGGTTATTGGCTTACCTAAAACCATCGATAACGATGTGTTCCCGATTAAACAATCTTTGGGAGCCTGGACAGCGGCTGAGCAGGGTGCACATTATTTTCAGAATGTTGTTGCCGAAAACAATGCCAATCCACGCATGTTGATTGTGCATGAAGTCATGGGGCGCAGTTGTGGTTGGTTGACATCTGCAACCGCGGTTGAATATCGTAAATTACTGGATCGTGCCGAATGGTTGCCTGAAATCGGTCTGGATAGGAATGCATTCGAAGTGCATGGCGTGTTTATTCCTGAAATGGACATCGATTTGGCGGCCGAGGCGAAGCGACTGCGCGCCGTGATGGATAAACATGACGCGGTCAATATTTTCATTTCCGAAGGCGCGGGCGTTGAGTCGATTGTCGCTGAAATGGAAGCGCAGGGTCAGGAAGTCCCGCGTGATGCGTTTGGTCATGTCAAACTGGACGCGGTCAACCCGGGCAAATGGTTTGCAGAACAATTCGCCGATATGATTGGTGCGGAAAAAACCTTGGTGCAAAAATCGGGCTATTTTTCACGCGCGTCAGCAGCAAATGTCGATGATATTCGTTTGATCAAGTCCTGTGCTGATTTGGCGGTCGAGTGTGCCTTACGTGGTGAGGCCGGCCTCATCGGTCACGATGAAGACAATAATGATATCCTGCGGGCGATTGAATTTCCAAGAATCAAAGGCGGTAAGCCATTCAATATTGATGAGCCGTGGTTTGATGATTTGTTGGCGGCTATTGGCCAAAGTAAAGGCGCTAAGGTCGAAACGACTCATTAATAAGCATTGATTCTGTGACAATAAAAAGCCCGTCGAGTCGATGGGCTTTTTTTGCATTTGGACGAAGACTGTTTCCTCCTGAACTCAAGTTATAATCTGAAACGGGAGATGTCAGAATAAAAGCCACGTATATTCTTCCTGGGTAACGGCCGTACCCTATGCTACAGTATTAGAAAAAACTACCTTTTAATAATGAGGCGAGCACTATGGCAACAACGGTTAAACTCGATGCGGACTTGAAAAGCCGGATTCAGCACTTGGCTGAGCTGCGGCACCGATCATCGCATTGGATTATTCGAGAAGCGATTCGAGACTATGTCGAGCGTGAAGAGGCCCGAGAAAACTTCAAGCAGGAAGCCTTGGCCGCCTGGCAGGCCTATCAGGAAACGGGCCAGCATCTCATAGGCCAGGAAGTGCGTCATTGGCTGAGCTCCTGGGGTACAGAGCATGAGATAGAGATTCCCGAGTGCCACGAATAATTATTACCGAAGGGGCCGCTTAAGGTTTGGAGCGCTGTCGGCTCTTTTTGGCTGAAAAAAGTGCTTTGGCGGCCACAAGAGCCGCACAAGCGATTACCCGGCAATTTGAACTTTTGGTAACAGAACCCGAACTGGGCAGGTCGTTGGGAGAGATTCCAGAGTTGCGGGAATTACTCATTCCATTTGGCGATTCGGGTTATGTCGCGCTTTATCGCTATGAACCGGATGAGATAATGCTCTTTATGTACTCGCTTTTCGACATCAGAAAGAAGCAGGTTACTAACCCAAATATTTCATCGGTCTGCAATATATTCCAAAACTGTATTGATCGCGAGATATTAAAGCAAGATCAGCAATTTTTGACCCACCTGATTTCGTTATCACTGCGAACCTATTGGGTTTTGTCATCGTTAAAAAAGAAATCGCTAAGGTAATGCTCAGTAAATAAAATACCCATATTGCGCAGGATTTTTGTTCGTATTCAAGGCGTAGAAACAGGCGCATAGTAAGCTATGTAACTGTTTCTGCAACGCAGAAGACGGACAAAAAACAAGCTGGATGGGTATTTTATTTATTGTGAATTGCCTAATATGCCGTTGCTCATACGCGAAGCATCAAAATTGCAGTAAAATGGCCCACTTAAATCATTGAGTTATTGAACATGAACGATAAAAAATTAACCATACGTCGCCGAGGAATTTATTTATTGCCCAATTTGTTTACCACGGGTGCCATGTTTGCCGGTTTCTATGCAATTACATCGGCTATTAACGGTAATTTTCATAATGCCGCTATTTCCATGTTTGTCGCGATGATTCTGGACGGTCTGGATGGGCGGGTTGCTCGCTTGACCCATACGGAGAGTGATTTCGGGGTGGAATATGATAGTTTGTCCGATATGGTTTCTTTCGGAATCGCGCCCGCTCTGGTGATGTATCTTTGGGTGCTGGGGTCGTTGGGAAAATTAGGCCTGTTTGCCGCATTTGTTCATGCCGCAGGCGGTGCACTCCGGTTGGCGCGTTTCAATACCCAGGTTGAAGTGGCCGATAAACGTTATTTTCAAGGTTTGCCTAGCCCAGCGGCGGCGGCTGTTTTGGCGGGTGGTTTATGGTTTTGTCTGGAATTTCAATATGATCCGGCTGATTTTAAATATCTGATTATGGTGGCCACTATTGCAACGGGTTTATTGATGGTGAGCAATTTTCGCTATTCCAGTTTCAAGGAAATAGACCCTAAGCGGAAAGTGCCGTTTTTTGTCGCCATTGTCATCATGCTGGCAGTCGGCTTTATTATGGCGCAGCCACAAAGTATGTTGTTCGTATTGGCTGTGGGATATGCACTGTCCGGCCCGATTGTCACCTTGGTGCTGAGAAAAAAATGGCAGCGCCGCAAAGAAGAAAACAGTTAGTTAAACGTCATTGTCTTGTTGACAGGTCATTTGTTTCGGCTTGTTCGAATTAAGGCAATACGATATAGTTAAGGCTATGGATTATCAAAAACCGTCGCAATTTCAATACGTGTTCAATGTTGTCAACAGACGGTTGCGCCTGTTATCCCGCCTATTGCCCTAAGGGGCAGCAACAACTATCTCTTAAATTCGTAATACACTAACCTTTTTTTAAAATCAACATACGATGTTGAATTGTTGAAAATGCTTCATGACTGGAGTTTTCATGAAAGACAAATTGATTATTTTTGATACTACACTGCGCGATGGGGAACAAAGCCCAGGCGCATCGATGACGCGGGACGAGAAAGTTCGTATAGCTAAAGCATTGGAACGACTCCAGGTTGATGTGATCGAGGCGGGTTTTCCAGCGGCCAGCGAAGGTGATTTTGAGGCGGTACAGGCGGTTGCCAACAGCATTGAAAAGAGTACCGTGTGCGGATTGGCACGGGCGCTGGACAACGATATTGATCGGGCGGGAGAAGCCTTAAAGGGCGCACAGCATCGGCGCATTCATACCTTTATCGCGACCTCTCCGATTCATATGCAGCAAAAGTTGAAGATGAGCCCGGAGCAGGTGATTGAGTATGCCGTCAAGGCGGTAAAACGCGCCAGACAATATACCGATGATGTCGAATTTTCGCCGGAAGATGCCGGTCGCTCGGAAGAAGATTTTCTGTGCCGGATTCTGGAAGCGGTGATTGATGCGGGTGCAACGACATTAAATATACCCGATACCGTGGGCTACAGTGTGCCGCATGAATTTGGTGCCACCATCGCGCACTTGATCGAACGGATTCCGAATTCAGACAAGGCGATTTTTTCGGTGCATTGTCATAATGATTTAGGTCTGGCTGTGGCCAATTCTTTGTCTGCTGTGATAAATGGCGCACGTCAGGTTGAATGTACCATCAATGGTTTGGGTGAGCGGGCTGGTAACGCCGCGCTGGAAGAAGTGGTCATGGCCATCAAGACCCGGCATGACGTGTTTCCATGCCAAACCGGTCTGGATACTCGGGAAATCGTGACCTGCTCTAAACTGGTTTCATCGATTACCGGTTTTCCCGTGCAGCCGAACAAAGCCATCGTCGGCGCCAATGCCTTTGCGCATGAGTCGGGTATTCATCAGGATGGTGTCCTGAAGAGCCGTGAAACATACGAAATCATGAAAGCCGAAGATGTAGGCTGGGCGGCCAATCGTATGGTCCTGGGAAAACATTCCGGGCGTAATGCGTTTAAGAGTCGCATGAATGAACTGGGCTTTCAATTCAGTTCTGAAGCGGAGCTTAATGATGCGTTTGTGCGCTTTAAACAATTGGCCGATAAAAAACATGAAATCTTCGATGAAGATTTGCAGGCGCTGATTTCGGAAGTCAGCACCAATGATGATGAAAATGTCAAACTGGTCGCGTTGAAAGTCTGTTCTGAAACCGGTGAAATTCCATGTGCAACGGTCACTATTCGCATCGGACAGGATGAAAAAACCGGTTCGGCAACCGGCGGTGGTGCGGTCGATGCCAGTCTGAAGGCGATTGAGGCCTTGGTCAATACCGGCGCTACATTAGAGCTTTATTCGGTCAATAATATTACCACCGGTACCGATGCCCAGGGCGAGGTTACGGTCAGGCTGGATAAAGCCGGGCGTATCGTCAATGGTCTTGGTGCCGATACCGATATTGTGATTGCCTCGGCCAAAGCCTATATCAATGCCGTCAATAAGCTGCAATCCCAGGATGTTCGACAACACCCGCAAAGTGGTGATGTCTGATACAGCAGATGACAACAAACGCTTGCAGTACTTGCAGGCGATGGGGGTCGATGTCTGGCAGCCAAGACAGGCGGCCGACATCGATAGCGACAATCTTGGCTTAATAACACAACTTAACGACACAGAAATTGGCGACCTGGATGCGCAATGGGAGAGATTGCGACAAACTGTTGCCGAATGTGAGCGTTGTGAACTGCATCAAACCCGCAGGCAAACTGTCTTTGGTGCGGGGAATCGTCATGCTGACTGGATGTTGATTGGAGAGGCGCCAGGACAGCAGGAAGATGCGCAGGGTGAGCCTTTTGTCGGGCCAGCCGGTCAGTTATTGACGGAAATGATTCGGGCGCTGGGTTATTCGCGTGAGCAAGTCTATATTACCAATATTCTGAAATGTCGCCCCCCCAATAACCGGGATCCGCATAGCGAGGAGATTTCGGCCTGTTCTGATTTTCTTGCCCAACAAATTTCATGGGTTAAACCGAAAATTATTTTGGCGGTTGGCCGCGTTGCGGCGCAAAATCTTTTGCACAGTAAGGCGTCTTTGGCGAAATTACGCGGTATCGTGCATAAATGGGATGATATTCCCGTTATAGTCATATATCATCCGGCTTATTTATTACGATCATTATTGGAAAAACGAAAAGCCTGGCAGGATTTGAAATTTGCCCGGCACGTTTACCAGGATTTACAGGAAAGCTATGCGCAGGATATGGGAAAAAGTTAAGGATTTTGTGAGTTATGATGCTGACAGAGAGTTTTACGCCAAAGTGTTTCCCGGATCGGTGAGTCCGCAAGATTTGATGAGAATTCGTTACATGGGTTCGAATGATCTTGATAAAGTGTTGGAAATTGAAGGCAAAAATTACAATTATCCGTGGACCGAAGCTATTTTTAAAGATTGTTTAAAGGCTTCAAATTATACCTGCTGGGTGATCGAAGACCAGAACCAAGAGGTGGGCGGCTATTGTATTATTTCAATAGCCGCCGCCGAGGCGCATATCATGAATGTGAGTGTTGACCCTGACGCCCAAGGCTTGGGCGCCGGTCGAAAGATGCTGGAACATATGATCAGCTATGTACGGGGGAAGGCGCAAACGATTTTCCTGGAAGTCAGGCCATCGAATCGGAAGGCCGTGCATTTGTATCAGAGTTTAGGATTTAATGAGATCGGTATCCGTAAAGGCTATTATCCTGCCGAACATGGACGGGAAGATGCCATTATGTTTGCCTTGGAAATCGTAGCGGAAATTTAACCTGGCCATAAAACTATTTTATGGTTATCAAGAATTGATTGAAGGGCAGGTTAGATGTAAAAAAACTCCCAAAGCCAGATGGCTTTGTGGGAGTGTGAGATAAGCAGCCCATGCTGCTTTATTTTACACAGGAAGAAAGGAATTTTAAGCTTGTTGAGTTTTGTTGTTTGTGTTGATGTTGCTGAAGATTGCGCAAGCACCAAACAGAACCGTTGAAATAATGAATGCACCGGAAATGAAGCTGAAAATTCCAGTGACGAATAATAAGCCGTTGATAATGTCTTTTTGTAATGTGTTCATATTTGTCTCCGTAGTCGTTTTAAGATGAGTATAGTATAGGGATGCATTGGGCTATTTACAATATAGCTATTTGTGTATGAATTGTTTCCGTATTGTTAACAATATTTTATGCAAATGTCATTTTTTCTGGCTATTTTTCGTTTTTTTTGGTGCAACAGAAGAATTGACTTTATAGGCAGATAAGGTAATGCGCAGTAAATAAGATACCCATATTGCGTAGGATTTTTGTTCGTATTCAAGGCGTATAAAGAGGCGCATAGCAAGCTATGTAACTCTTTATACACAGCTTCTGCTTCTGCTCCTGCTCACGCGCCTTGCCTACATCCATATAGGCAACGCAGAAGACGGACAAAAAGACAAGCAGGATGGGAGGGTATTTTTTGCGAATTGCCTAAGATAAATCAGATTTTTAAGGGATAGCAGGAGAGTATGCGGTGAGCGAAGATAGAATTAAGGTTTTGTTTGTTTGCATGGGCAATATTTGTCGGTCACCAACGGCCGAAGGTGTCTTTCGTGCATTGGTCGAACAGAGACAACTACAGCATGTGTTTCATATTGATTCGGCAGGAACTCATGCCTTTCATGTGGGGGAAGAGCCTGATCCCAGAGCGCAGAAAGCGGCTAGCGAAAGAGGCTACGATTTAAGTGGCATTCGTGCCCGAAAAGTCATTTATGGTGATTTTGAGGATTTTGATCATATTCTGGCGATGGATAGCGAAAATTTTGCCATTTTGACTGAAGCCTGCCCGGAGGAACATCAGCATAAGGTTCACTATTTTATGGATTTTGCACCGCATGTGGGCGAGCGCGACGTCCCCGACCCGTATTATGGTGGCCGCTATGGTTTTGAACGGGTACTCGATATGGTGGAAGAGGCATCTATTGGTTTTATCAATCATACTTTGGAGAAACAGAAATCATGAAAAAAAACTATATAAAAGTCGCCGCGCTACTGATTTTATGGCTATTAGCGCCGCTTGCCCAAGCGCAGGACAAGACCCTCAGCCATGTTGTCATCGTCTGGTTAAAGGAACCAGGCAATGATGCGATGCGCCAAAAATTTATCGATGCCAGCCAGCCCTTATCCCGACTGCCGGGTGTGATCAGTCGCCATGTGGGCGTTGTTTTGCCCAGCAAGCGCCAGCTGGTCGATGACACCTTTGATGTGGCGGTGACGGCAACGTTTAAAAGTCGTGAGGCATTGAAAGCGTATTTGAATAACCCCAGGCATAAAAAAATTCTGCATGAAAAAATCAAGCCTTTGGTCAATCGCGTCGTCATCTATGATTTTGTAACCCCTTAATACAGGAAAAGTCATGAGCATTATCAGTAATACCGTTGACTATCTCGACCAGGATACGCTTTTAGAGGGGTTTTTTGCCTTTGATGACCAGATTGAAGGCCAGCGCCCTGTGGTTATAATTACACATGCCTGGGCCGGACGGGATAGTTTTGTTGAGGACAAGGCAAAAAAACTGGCAGAACTGGGCTATCTGGGCTTTGCGCTGGATATGTACGGTAAAGGTGTTTTAGGTTCCTCTCCTGAAGAAAACAGCCGCTTGATGCAGCCCTTTATGGATGATCGGGCATTGTTACAACAACGCATATTGGCGGCGCTAACGGCCGTTAAACAACTGCCGTGGGCGGACAACCGCAAAATAGCGGCGATCGGCTTTTGTTTTGGGGGGTTATGCGTATTGGATTTAGCGCGTACCGGCGCCGATATTGCAGGTGTTGTTTCGTTTCATGGCTTGTTTGTTCCACCGGATAATCTGCCACAACCTGAGATAAAAGCTAAAGTGCTGATTTTGCATGGCCATGATGACCCCCTGACGCCGACCGAACAGGTATTAGGGATTCAGGAGGAAATGACCAACGCCGGTGTCGATTGGCAAATGCATACTTATGGCCAAACCATGCATGCGTTTACCAATCCGGTCGCTAACGATCCTGATTTCGGGACTGTTTACCAGCCTGCAGCGGATAAACGCTCCTGGCAAAGTCTGTTGAATTTTCTGGATGAAATTTTTACGGATTAGCAGAGATTGCCCTATGTCCTATAACGTCTTGATGATTCAATAAATAGTGTCTGTGCCCTTGTGAAGCCAACAAAAACAGAGACGCTCGCCACGTTTCCGCAAGGGCGTTTTGAATTACGGCGTTTTCCGTGCCAGGCGCATGATCCATTCCGAGCCTGGGATGCGGCCGATGAATATCTGCTGCATGAGCTGGCTGAAAAAACACCGGATACTTCGGCCCAGCTTACGCTGCTGAATGATGCCTTTGGTGCCTTGGCTGTCGCCTTGTCGTCGTATCACCCGGTCAGTATTTCTGATTCCTGGTTATCCCAGCAGGCAACGCTGCAAAATTTGCGAAACAACACGATTGCACCGGAACAGCTTACCCTGTTGAGCAGTCTGGAAAAACCTGAACAAGCGATCGATGTCTTGTTGATTAAAATTCCCAAAACGCTGGCTTTACTGGAATATCAACTGCTTGAATTACGGCCGTTGCTCAAACCGTCAACCTGCATTATCGCCGCGGGGATGGTTAAAAACCTGCCCAAAACGGTTTTCAATTTGTTTCAACGTGTCATCGGGCCGACGACGACATCGCTGGCGCGTAAGAAAGCGCGTCTGATTTATGTGACACCCGATTTAGCGAAACGCACACCGGAAAATCCTTATCCTTCTCAGTATGTCCTGGAGAATAGTGACCTGGTGCTGCGTAATCATGCCAATGTTTTTTCCAGGGAACGGCTGGATATTGGTGCGCGCTTTATGTTGCAGCATTTACCGACTAACGAGCGCTACCGCCAGGTGATTGACTTGGGTTGCGGGAATGGTGTGTTGGGTTTGATGTTTGCGCGGCAAAATCCGGATGCCCATATTCAGTTTGTCGATGAATCCTTTATGGCGCTGGATTCGGCTCGAATGAATTTTGAGCAGGCATTTGGTGCCCGTCGACGTGCCGATTTTATCGCTACGGATTGTTTGAGCGGCGTCGCCGAAAACAGTGCCGATCTAATTCTGTGTAACCCGCCTTTTCATCAGCAGCATGCCGTCGGTGATTATATTGCCCGGCGTATGTTCAGGCAGGCTAAAAAAGTGCTGGTGCCAGGTGCGGATTTAATCATTATCGGTAATCGCCACCTCGGCTATCACGTTGTGCTGAAGCATCTGTTCGGGGATTGTACAACCCTTGC
Organism: uncultured Methylococcaceae bacterium; assembly: GCA_913056195.1. GTDB lineage: Bacteria > Pseudomonadota > Gammaproteobacteria > Methylococcales > Methylomonadaceae > Methylomarinum. The sequence goes on from CAJXMF010000005.1 coordinate 64,918, forward strand.
AGCGAACAGAAAGTTTGTAATCTTAAAGGTTCGCCGCTAAGGTTAAACGATGTATATTGTGTTATGCCGCACAGGAATTCGATATGGAAAATCCAGTCAACAAAAATATTCTTAACCAGCTTTGTCTCTATATAGAACAAAAGTCATCTGCTGACAGTGTTGAAGGCTTAAAAGATTTTGCCCGCCAGTATTACCAGAATGTTCCTTTTGATGATCTGGAGCACATTGCCATTGAAGATTTGTACGGTGCTATGTTGTCGCACTGGAACCTGGCTTTGCAGCGACAGCGGGATGAGCTGAAAATCCATATTTACAATCCCGCCTTGGAAGACCACAGTTGGCAATCGCCGCATACGATTATTGAAATCGTGATTCAGGATATGCCTTTTCTGCTGCAATCGGTCAGTATGGAAATCAACCGCCAGGGGCTGACCAATCATTTGGTTATTCATCCCGTTTTCAATGTGGTCAGAAACGAACAAGGCGAACTGTTGCGTCTGGCAGCCGATGACGAGGCGGCCAGTCGAGAAAGTTTTCTGCATTTTGAAATTGACCGGCAAACTGATTCGACCCGGCATGCCTATTTAAAACAACGGTTGTCAGCGATATTACGCGATGTGGCAGCCGCGACTGAAGACTGGACACTATGTGCCCAAAAAATGCAGGCGATTATTCAGGAATTAAGCCAGCAGGAAAATGTTAATTCTGAAGAGCTCGCTTTTCTGCAATGGCTCCAGGATAATTATTTTGTATTTTTAGGCTATCGTGAATATCAGTTACAGGAACAGCCTCCGTCTTCAAGGCTATTTATACCGGTCGCCGAAACCGGCCTGGGCATTTTGCGTGACAGTATTGCAGAGCCAATTGCTCAAGCACAAAATGCCATTTCAGCCGAAGCCTTTAAAAAAATCAATGGCGCCAATGTCCTCATCATCACCAAAGCGACTTCACGTTCAACAGTTCATCGTCCGGTATTTATGGATTACATTGGGATTAAACAGTTTAATCGCGAAGGCCAGCTGGTTGGGGAAAAACGCTTTTTAGGGCTTTATAATTCGTCGGCTTATCTGACAGAATTAAAAAATATTCCGTTGGTGCGCAATAAAATTAAAAACGTCATTCAACGGTTCGCCTTTCGAAAAGACTCTCATCAATTCCGTGTCTTGTCGTTTGTGTTGCAAACCTTGCCGCGCGATGAAGTGTTGCAGGCCGATGAAGACAGCTTGTATCGCTATGTTTATGGCGTATTGCAATTGCAGGAACGGCAACATGTCAAAGTCTTTTTGCGGCAGGACTTATATGGCCACTTTGTCTCATTGTTGGTTTTTGTGCCGCGTGAACGTTATCACACCACCTCCAGAAAAAGGATTCAGAAAATTCTCAGTGAGGCTTTTCAGGCTAAGTATATCGATTTCAGTGTTCAATTGTCTGAATCTATTCTGGCGCGTGTGCATTTTATTATTCATACCGATATTGATGAAGAAATTGCTGTCGATGTTCGCGAAATTGAGCAAAAAATCGTTAATGTCTTAGCCGAATGGACCGATTCTTTAAAACAGGAATTGCTCAGCTATTACGGTGAAGCACGCGCGAATGTTCTGTATGGAAGTTATAAAGAAGCATTTTCAGCCGCTTATCGCGACGAAGTATCGGTCAGAACGGCGATATTGGATATTGAAAAACTGGAAAGTCTGCTCAGTCAGGATTTGGAAGCCAAATCTTTGCTCTATAGTCCATTGACCGCGAATAAACATAAATCCTTGCGCTTCAAGATTTTCAGTCGGGCTCAGGTATTGCTGTCTAAAAGCCTTCCTATGCTGGAAAACATGGGGGTTCGGGTTTGCGATGAACGACCGTATGAAATTCGTAAGAAAGATGACTCAGAGAGTTTATGGGTTCATGATTTTGGTTTGATTATTGATAAAGATTTATCCACGCTTAATCTGGAAAATCTCAAGGCGCGTTTTCAAGATGCTTTTGAACAATGCTGGATCGGGCGGGTTGAAAATGATGGGTTTAATCAATTGGTTCTAAAAGCCAGCGTGTCTTGGCGACAGGTCAATATTTTACGCTGTTTTTATTTGTATCTGCGTCAAATCGGGATTACCTTCAGTCAGTCGTATATTGAAAAAACATTGGCCGACAATCCAGAAGTTGTACGCCTGCTGATTCAATTTTTCAATCAGCGTTTTGATCCGTCGCTTGAGATTGATGCAAACAACGACGAGGAATTGATTGAAACGATCAATACCGCGATTGATACGGTACAGTCATTGGACGAAGACCGTATCTTGAGGCGTTATCTGAATCTGTTACTGGCTGCGGTCAGAACCAATTACTTCTGTAATCCGCTCGATGAAGAGAGCATTCCCTATTTTTCCATCAAATTTGATTCAAACAAGGTACAGGGCATTCCTAAACCCGTACCGTATGTCGAAATTTTTGTCTATTCGCCGCGTGTCGAAGGCATTCATTTGCGCGGTGGGCCGATTGCTCGGGGTGGCTTGCGCTGGTCCGATCGGCGTGAGGACTTTCGTACCGAAATATTGGGCCTGATGAAGGCGCAAATGACCAAAAATGCCGTCATTGTGCCGACCGGTGCAAAGGGTGGTTTTGTCGTCAAAAAACTCGATGCCTTGACGGTGCGGCAGCAACGCGAGCAGGAAGTCGTGCAGTGTTATCAGATTTTTATTCGCGGGCTGCTGGATTTAACCGATAACCTGAAAGATGGTACGGTAATCAAACCTGAAAATGTCAATTGCTATGATGGCGACGACACCTATCTGGTGGTTGCGGCTGATAAAGGAACCGCCCGGTTTTCTGATTATGCCAATGCCTTGTCACTGGAATACCAGTTCTGGCTGGGGGATGCTTTTGCTTCGGGGGGCTCGGTCGGTTATGACCATAAAAAAATGGGTATTACCGCGCGAGGTGCCTGGGAGTCGGTTAAGCATCATTTCACCCATCTGAATATCGATTTCGCCAACAAACCGTTTACCGTAGTTGGCATTGGCGGCATGGTGGGTGATGTATTTGGCAATGGCATGTTGCTGTCCGACAAGATTCAGCTGCTGGCGGCGTTTGATCATGCGCATATTTTTCTTGATCCTGATCCTGATTCGGCACTTAGCTTTCAGGAGCGCAAGCGGCTGTTTGAGCTGCCGGCTTCGAAATGGTCAGATTATGATGACAGTATTCTGTCCAAGGGGGGCGGCGTTTATTCACGGCAGAGCAAATCGATTCGATTGTCAGCGCGGATGATGGAACGCTTGAATATCGTCAAAAATGAGTTGACGCCGAATGAATTGATTCAATGTATTTTGCGTGCACCGGTTGATTTATTATGGAATGGCGGCATTGGCACCTATGTCAAGGCGCAACATGAAAGCCATCTGGCTGTCGGCGATCGCAGCAATGATGCGGTCAGAATCAATGGCAGCGAGTTGCGCTGCAAGGTCGTCGCTGAAGGCGGGAACCTGGGGCTGACACAGGCCGGCCGTATTGAATACGCCAGGCATGGAGGCAAAATCAATACCGATTCAATCGATAATTCGGCCGGTGTAGATTGTTCCGATCATGAGGTCAATATCAAGATTCTGCTCAATACCCTGGTGATGCAAGGCGATCTGACCGAAAAGCAGCGGCGGGACATATTGTTGTCGATGACCGATGATGTGGCCAAACTGGTGTTAAATAACAATATTTTGCAAAATCAGGCGATTTGTACGATTGAACAAACGGCAAAAAACGATATGCAAGGCATGCAATGGGTGATCGAAATCCTGGAGCAAAAAGCGCATCTGGACCGGCAACTCGAAGTGATCCCCGACAATGACGAATTGCGCCTGCGTATCAGCCAGGAACAAGGGCTTTACCGGCCTGAAATCAGTGTATTGTTGGCCTATTGCAAACAAATGCTGAAGCAACAGTTTGCCAAGGCACTGGTGACGCTTGATGGGCCGTTAATTCAACAGGAATTGCAGGCTTATTTTCCACAGACCTTACAAGCACGTTATTCGACTGCAATTCAGCTGCATTATCTGGCCCGGAATATCGTGGTGAATTGCTTGATCAATGCGTTGGTCAACCGAATGGGTATTATTTTTCCGTACCGTGTTCTCGAACAAAGCAATGTATCCATAACCCGCGTGGTCAGTGTTTACAAACGTGTTTGCTATATTTTTTCGGTGGATGCGTTGTGGCAGGAAATCGAAGCATTACAGACTCAACTCAGCGGTGAATTGTCTGAAAACCTGTTTGCTTATCTCAGGCGTTTAATCGAACGCTCCATGTACTGGTTTTTGACTCAGACCAGCGAAACCCAGACGGCAGAGACGTTGGAATTGTATTATCAGGGGATTCAGCAATTAAAAACCATGATACCGACGCTGCAAAACGAACAACTGAATAAAACGATCGATCAGCAGGTGGATGCACTTATCGAAAAAGGCGTGCCGGCTGTGTTGGCTTTGGATGTGGTGTCCACCGAAGTATTGTATTTGTGTTTGGATGTGGTCTGGTTGCATAAACAATCGCAAAAACCGCTGGAAGAATGCGCGCAGGTCTTCTTTACGCTGATCGAATCGCTGGATCTTCTGTGGCTGCGGGAAGAAGTTTTCACGCTTCCGCAAAAAAGTCTGTGGCAAGCTTTGGCGCGGCGTACGGCGAGAGAGGAGTTCAGCAGTATTATTAGTGCCTTGACGCTGTCGGTACTGCAACAGCCCGGCCTCAGCGTTAAAGACAAAATGGAAAATTGGTATCAATGTTTTAATCAAGCCGTGGATCGCTATCGGAAACTGGTGGCGTTGGTTAAATCGGAAGAAAGTATAGACCTGGAAAAAATCACGGTATTGTTGAAAGAATTACAAGATATTGCCGGATTGTGGCAAGCGTCCAAACAAAAGTTGATTTAAGTCAATAAATATCGTGTGCTTGTTCGTTAAGCTATCCCCATGTCGGAGGCAAGACTGACATGTAGCACTATCCTCTTTAAAGATTGTAGATTGTTTATTCAGGCAGGTTCTTCAATGAGCCTGCCTTTTTTTATCCCCAGAGCCCGTTATGGATTTTGGCTATTTTCCAGCACAATCTTGCCGAGGCTGTGGCCCTGATTTAATGTCGCCAATGCCTTTTCCAGATTCTCGGCATTCAACGGCCCCATGCATTGCTGTAAGGTGGTTTTCAAAATGCCGTTATCGATCAGTTGGGCGACTCGGTTTAGCAAGCGGTGCTGCTCAATCAAATCCTCAGTCTTGAATAAAGAGCGGGTGTACATAAACTCCCAATGCAATGACAGGCTTTTTTGTTTCAACACGCCGATATCAATGTTTTGCGGATCATCAATCAACCCCAGCTTGCCTTGAGGAGCAAGACAGTCCACCAAATCAGTAAAGTGGGTATCCGTATGGGTCAGACTGGCGACTAAATCCACCGCATCAAAATCCAGTTGTCCAAGTTGGGGTGCCAAGGTCTGTTGATGATTCAAGACAAAATCAGCGCCCATTGTTTTAACCCAGGCCCGGCTTTGTTCGTGGGAGGCCGTGCCAATGACTGTCAATTCAGTCAAATGATGCGCCAGCTGAGTCAATTGCGAGCCGACACCGCCTGCCGCACCGACAATCAATAAACGCCCCGGGGTTTCTGTATCCACGGCAAGCCTGTCGAACAACAATTCCCAGGCGGTGATACTGGTGAGTGGCAAGGCGGCGGCCTCAACAAAACTCAGTGATTCAGGCTTATGGCCGACGATGCGTTCATCCACGCCGTGAAAATCGCAAAAACAGCCCGGGCGGTCGATGGCGCCGGCATAGAAAACCGCATCGCCCGGCTTGAACAGGGTTACCCGCTCACCGACTTCCCGAACAATACCGGCGGCATCCCAGCCGAGGATTTTAAATTCTCCAGCATCCGGCGTTATCCGTTGGCGGATTTTATTATCCACCGGATTCACCGCAACGGCTTTAACCTCTACCACCAAATCATGACTGTCAGGCGAGGGCGTGGGTAATTCAATGTCGCGAAGAATACGGTCGGCTTGATAGGCAACGGCTTTCATGGTTTGTCCAGAGTGTTGTTGAAAGTGGTTTTTTGTAACACATACAGTAGCGGACTGCCAGGGCGGATGCGGGCAGATTCAATGATGTTGATGTGGAGTTGTTCGGACGACTGGCTTAGCCAATGCTGTATGCTGAGGTATTCCGTATCGCCACCGCTATGGCCGGGATAAATCAACAGCGTTATCAGTCCATTGGGGGCAAGCAGTTGCAGGCTAGCGCCTAAGGCTTTCAGGGTCGATTCGGCCTGGGTAATAATCTGTTTGTCGCTGCCGGGCAGATAACCCAGATTAAAGGTAATCACCTTGATGCGTTGATGAAACTGTAATGGTATGGCTTCGGCCAGATATTGATGGCTGCGGTGATACAGGGTGACTTTATTCGAAAATCCTTCATCGTGTAGCCGTTTTTTCGTGTTCTTAATGGCCTGTTTCTGAATATCGAAGGCAAACACATGGGCGGCGTGTCGGGCGAGAAAAACGGTGTCATGGCCATTGCCGGCGGTGGCGTCGATGGCGTAATCGTCTGGCGTTAAATGCGCGCGAATGATTTGATGCGCATGTTGCGTTAAGGGTAAAGGTTTAGGCATAGCGGCGAATATCGCAGTCTGTCGGTAAGGGATGATTGTGTAATAAATGGCGGATGAAGCATTGGCTGTAATAGGGAATCTGCAAACTGCCCTTGGCACCAAAGCCATTGAAAATATAAATGTTTTTGTGTACAGGATGAGGGCCGATAAAGGGCTTGCGGTCGGCTGTGGTAGGGCGTATGCCGGCCTGGTGCTGATGGATTTCAGCGTGAGCGGCTGCCGTCGGGTAAACACGCTCTAAATGCGCCAGAAGCTGCTGTCTGACGCGGGCTGTGGGCTGAGTGTCGCGTGTGTCGCGGTCAAAACTGGCGCCGCTTTTAAACATGTGCTTGTCCAGCGGGATAAACCAATGGCCATAATTCAACAGCCTGTCGATTAAAGGCAGCGGGCTGAACGCGGTCAGAATTTCACCTTTGACCGGTTTTAATGGCAAATAATCAAACCACGGGTTTTCCAGGTTTTCATGGCCTTGGCAAAAAATCAGCCGTTCAACCGTCAGGCCGCGCCACGTTAGGGGCGTGGATAGCGTTAAATCAGCTGGGTTAAAGCGGTCGTTTATCAGAATACCATGCTTTTTGAACCACTGTCTTAAGCAAGCCAATAATGGCTTGGTGGTTAAATAGGCGGTTTGCTGTTGTTGCAAGAGTCCAAACGGACTATGGAGGCCGGGATAATGCGGCAGAATGGTGGATAAAAAGCGTTGGTATTCGGGGCTCTGACAGCGTTTATGGGCGCGTTGTTGTTCTTTTTCATCCGATAACAGACGTAACATGGGTTTTTCGAAGAAAAAAGTCTGGTCGAAAAAACCTTCCAGATGACGGTAAAAACAGCGTGCCAGACGCAGCTGTCTGTCGGTATCGGGGGCTTTGACCAGGCGCATGCCGGTGACAGGGTTGATCAGACCGGCAGCAACCTGTGAGGCATTTTGACGGCCATCGTCGATCATTCTAATGGTTTGCCCGTGCTGGATCAGCCGCCAGGCTAACAAACTGCCAGCCAGTCCCTGGCCGACAATCAGATAATCGATTTTCACGCCTGACGCAGTCAGCTTTTTTCCGAAAGTGGATCGCTGGCAAACTGAATGCCATCCCAGCCTGATTGCATAAAACGTCGAATATTTTGATGATCGGTGCCTTCCGGGTTTTGCAAGACATGCTGACGATAATAGTCGCCAAACAGCTGCAGCGTCAGGTCAGGCGATAAGTGGTGTCGCCTGGCGAAAGCGAAGATTTTGCAGGAGCCTTCGTTGGTTCCCGCCGCATTGATCAGCGCATCATCACCGTGACCATTACGAAATTCGGTCGGTTGGTAATCATAGTATCTTTCAATAACGGCCATGGTTTGATCGAATTGAATACTTTCCGGCTGTTGCTTTAATTGGCTTAAAAATTTTTCCAGTGTCATCATGTTGATATTTGCGTTTAAGGATATAAGGCAAGTTGTGTTAAAGCGGTGGTCTCATCCTGGTTAAACATCAGATTCATATTCTGTATGGCTTGTCCGGCTGCACCTTTTACCAGGTTGTCAATCACCGATAAAACGACAATGGTATCGCTATTTTGTGGACGGTGAACGGCAATCTGACAGCGGTTTGTACCCCGCACATTGCGGGTGTCTGCCATGCTGCCTTCGGGCAGCACATCGACAAATGTTTCATCTTGGTAAGCCGTTTCAAAGATATGTTGCAGATTTTTGCCGGTATCTTGTAATGTGCCGTAGAGGGTAGCGTGAATCCCCCGAATCATCGGTGTTAAATGCGGTACAAAGGTTAATTGGACGGCCTTTTGGCTGTGCGCTTGTAAACCCTGACGGATTTCCGGTAAATGGCGGTGGCCTGTGACCGCATAGGACTTGAAGCTTTCGCCATTTTCACTCATCAGTGCTGACAACTGGGCTTTGCGGCCTGCGCCACTGACGCCGGATTTAACATCGGCAATCAACGCGCCTGGATTGATCAACTGATGTTTTAATAGCGGCAGAAAACCGAGTTGTACAGCTGTGGGGTAGCAGCCCGGACAGGCGATCAGCCGTGCCGTTTTGATGGCCTCCCGGTTGACTTCCGGTAAACCATAAACCGCCTCGGCAACCAGGTCTGGACAGGCATGTTCCATGCCGTACCATTGCCGCCATTCGTCGACATCCTGCAATCGAAAATCGGCTGATAAATCAATTACTTTAACGCCACGAGCAAGTAATGCTCCGGCCATGGTCATGGCCGTTCCATTGGGTGTGGCAAAAAATACCACATCACATTCAGCCAGCGTATCGACATCGGGTGCGCTAAAACAAAGCTCACAATAGCCTCTGAGACTGGGATAAATGGTATCTACACGTGTGCCGGCATCGGCGCGACTGGTCACGACAGTGACTGCAACATCGGGATGTGGCATCAGAAGCCGTAATAATTCAACGCCGGTGTAACCGGTTCCCCCCACAATGCCTGCATGTATCATAGTTTGTCCATTTTTTTATGAAAACGTAAAGCGCGTATAATACGCTGTTTTAAACGGTTTTTTAAACAGTGATGCAAGCCATTGAAATTAAAACAACCGATGAGGGTGGGCAATTACAGTTGACGCAACGGCCAAAACCTGAGCCTGAACCGCATCAAGTGTTAATCGAAGTGTATGCGGCCGGCGTCAATAGACCCGATATTATGCAGCGGCAGGGCGTTTATCCGCCTCCACCCGGTGCTTCGGATATTCCAGGGCTGGAAGTGGCTGGTGTGATTGTCGCTGTCGGCCATCAGGTGAATCAGTGGCAACCGGGCGACAAGGTGTGTGCTTTGGTGACAGGTGGCGGGTACGCCGAATATTGTGTGGCCAGTGCGGCGCTCTGTTTGCCGGTGCCTGAGCGCTTGAGCCTGATTGAAGCGGCCGCGCTGCCGGAAACATTTTTTACGGTTTGGAGTAATGTGTTTGATCGCGGGCAATTGCAAGCCGGTGAATCATTATTGGTGCATGGCGGTGCCAGCGGCATTGGTACCACGGCGATACAGCTGGCAAACGCCTGGGGGGCGACCGTTTATGTCACCGCGGGCAGTGAAGAAAAATGTCAGTTCTGTGAGCGGCTTGGAGCCGCCCATGCGATTAACTATAAACAACAGGATTTTGTGACCGAAATTGACCGGCTGACGCACAAAAAAGGGGTCAATATGGTACTGGATATGATTGCAGGGTCGTATTTCCCTAAAAATTTGAAAATTCTGGCCGAAGAGGGGCGTTTGTTGCAGATCGCCATCCAGCAAGGCGCAAAAAGTGACATCAACTTATGGACTGTTATGAGTAAACGGCTGTGGATTACCGGCTCAACATTAAGGGCGCGCCATGATGAATTCAAGGCGGAAATTGCCCGGAAAATACACGATAAGGTGTGGCCATTGCTTGAAAACGGGACAGTCAAACCTTTGATTTATAAGGTCTTTCCATTGGCAGGGGCGGAGTTGGCACATCAGGTTATGTTGCAGAGCCAACATATTGGAAAAATTGTTTTACGGATGAAAAGCTGATTTTTACAGCTTTTAGAGCGGCAACGGATAAATACCACTTTAAATGTAAGTTATTTTTTTTAAAGGATTTTTTGGGTAGCTATGGTATAGTCTAAATGTGTTGTTATGAGCACATGATTTAAAATTACACCCAAGGAATTATTAATGTCTTTATTGAAAAAAATCACTTTTATTTTGTTAACAGCGTCTATTTTTACCGCCGCGCCATCCATTATGGCCAAACCTGCCGGTAAAATTGAAAACCAAACAGAAGAAGAATTGCTTGCAACCTTTGATGATGCGATTGAATCTGTAGAAGCTGTACAGCAAGCGCTGGAAAACGGTGCAGCCGATAAGAAAGCAACGCTGGCACTGTACAAAAAAGCAAAACAAAATTTGAACCGTATTGAAAGTGCAACCGTTAACCGGGAAAAGGAAAGAGCCAACGGCTACCTGAGAAAATCCCGTTCAGCCTATAAAAAAGGTAATATGGAAAAAGCTAAAGCACAAATCGTTAAAGCGGTTGCAAGCTTCAAAGGTTTGAAAACGTTGTACTTGAATTTCTAAACATTTTTAAATGTTTGATTAAAGGGTTATTGCCTGGCAATAACCCTTTTTTTATGCCTGCAATTTATCCGGGAGATGCGTTTTGTGTCAGATAGGGTAAAATAACAGTTTGATTTTTATTTGGGATTGACGTGGCACAACACATTATTCGTATTGCAACGCGCAAAAGTCCATTGGCGCTATGGCAGGCTGAATATGTCGCTCAGCGTCTGGAGCAGGCTTTTCCAGAACTGAAAACCGAATTGGTGACGATGGTGACGCGGGGGGACAAGCTTCTGGATTCGCCATTGGCTAAAGTCGGGGGTAAGGGGCTGTTCGTTAAAGAGCTGGAGCAAGGTATGTTGGAGGGTGCGGCTGATATTGCCGTACATTCGATGAAAGATGTTCCGGTTGAATTTCCACAAGGCTTGCATTTGGCAGTTATATTACAGCGCGAAGATCCAACCGATGCCTTTGTTTCCAATCACTATCCACAAATTGCAGATTTGCCTGGAAATGCCCGCATTGGAACCTGTAGTTTAAGGCGACAATGTCAGATAAAAGCGCGTTTTCCGCATGCCGAAATTTTAAACCTGCGCGGTAATGTCAACACCCGCCTGGCTAAACTCGACAACGGCGATTATGACGCCATTATTCTGGCATCGGCGGGTTTGAAACGCCTGGGGATGGCCGACAGAATTACGCAGCGCATTGATCCGAGCGACAGCCTGCCTGCGATTGGGCAGGGCGCGCTAGGCATTGAGTGCCGGTCCGATGACGCAAGGATTCATCATTATCTTAACGTACTGCATGACGAACACACCCATGTTCGTGTCACGGCAGAACGCGCCATGAATGCCCGTTTAAATGGCGGCTGTCAGGTGCCGATAGCCGGTTTTGCCGAAATTATCGATGGCCGGTTATATTTGCGCGGTCTGGTAGGACAGCCCGATGGTTCGGTTATTTATCGCGCCGAGCAATCCGGCAGTTTGAGCGATGCCGAAAAAATCGGTTTGGCTGTGGCGGAAGACTTATTGCAACAAGGCGCCAACGAAATTTTAACCGCCTTGTATCAGGATTGAATGAAACCGATGTTAACCGGACAAAAAGTTCTGGTGACACGCCCTGAGCATCAATCCGCCGCGTTGATACAGGCGATCGAACAGGCCGGCGGCGAGGCGGTATCATTTCCGGTTTTGGCGATAGCGCCATCCGCCAGTCCCGATCAGGCCAGGCAAAAATGGCGACAATTGAGTCGTTATCAATGGATTGTATTTATTAGTGCCAATGCAGTACATTATATGGCAGATATGCTTGGTGGCGACATTGATCTGCCCGAAGCCATTAAGGTGGCGGCAATCGGCAAGGCGACAGCGACAGCCTTAACGCAGCGCGGTATTGCGGTGGATTTAATACCGCTAAACGGTTATAACAGTGAAGCCTTGTTGCAAATGCCGGAATGGCAGGATTTGAACGGACAAAAGGTCATGATTGTGCGGGGCGAGGGCGGTCGCGAAAAACTGGCACAGACGCTAATACAGCGGGGTGCCGAGACAGACTATATGGAAGTGTATCGCAGAGTAACGCCGCAAAGCGATAATCGAAAAATCAAGACGTTATTGGCGCACAATGACTTATCCGCCATTGTGTTGATGAGCGGTGAAGCTGTAAAAAATTTATGCACAATGTTGAACCCTGATGATGCGTTACGTGCTATTCCAGTCATCGTGATCAGTACGAGAATTGCTGAAATAGCGGCAAGTCTGGGATTCAGACGGATTCTGGTGAGCCAGGGCGTATCGGAGCAGGCGATTGTCGATACATTGAAGATGTTAAACAACGGGGAAAAAAGTGGCTGAAGTTATCGAAGAGCAGCAACAAAATCAGACGGAAAAAGAAACCGTCAATGTTGTTGAAAAAAAATCAAAAACTGGGCTCTGGTTCGGTATTCTTATCACCGTTGGAGTGATTGTCCTGGCCGGGGCGGGTTTTTATTTGCTGCAACAATTACGTGAACATCAGGATACCCTGAGTCAGCAAGACAATGAGAAACTGATTGAAATGAGTAAGCAAATCAATGCATTTCAGTCGCAGATAGCGGCGATGCAATCTCAACTGGCGACGCTTGATGCCAACATAACGGGTAAGGAAAATCATTTCAACAAAGCGTTGGCCGATTTTTCCAGTTTACACGATGAAAAATTGGCAGCGGCTAAAAAAGAACTGAAGCAATCCATTGCTCGTATAGAGCGGCAATTAGGTAAAACGCGCGGAGACTGGCTGATTGCCGATGCTGAATATTTACTCAGAGTCGCTAATGAGAGGCTGCATTTAGTGGGTGATGTCAATACCACGCGCGAAGCCCTGGACGCGGCAGATCAGCGTTTGCGGGAGAGTGGTGATGCCGCTGTCTTTAAGGTGCGTTCAGAAATCGCTAAAGAGCTGGCCGCGTTACGATCGGTACAAGTACCGGATATTGTTGGTCTTTACGCCAGACTACAAACCTTAAATGACAAAATTCCCCAATTATCGGAATTGTTGCCCAATGTGGGTAAAAAATTGTCGAAATCAGCACCGATTCATCAACACGAGAAAGCCAGTGACGAGCATAATGCGTTATCCAGCGTATTAGGGCAATTAGGCGATTATGTCGTGGTCAGGCACAGTGATAAACCGGTTGGCGAAATCTTGACCCCTGAACAGGCGCAATTTATTCGGGAACAGCTGAGTGTGAAACTGGAAATGATCAAAATTGCATTGGTGCAGCAAAATGACACGTTGTATCAAGCCGCGATTCAGGATGCTAAAAAGTGGCTGAAAAATAATTTTGCCCTGGATCGTCACGGCAAAGCCTTCCAGCAAGAGCTTGATGTATTGGCGAAAGTTTCCTTGCAAGGGCAATTTCCCGATATTAGTCAATCATTGAAAATGCTGAAAGACATTAGCAAACTACGATTGGAAAAAGATAAGGGGCTGAGTAAAGCCAATTCAGTCAATATCGTTGCGCCGCAGCCTGTGAGCAATCCAAAATCAGGCAAGCAGAACCTGATGAACTGATATCATGAAAAAATTATTGAGCTTTTTATTGCCCTTATTGGTCGCCATTGCTGTCGCTTTTGCCGTTCACGGTTGGTTATCCCAATATGATAATCCTGGCTATGTCCTGATCGGTTTTGGGCATTGGTCGATGGAAACCTCGCTGGTGTTTTTTGCGGTGGCACTGGTGGTCGCATTCTTTGTTTTTTATGTGTTTTTTCGTTTCCTGGGAGGCTTGATGCGCTTGCCAGGGAAAATAATAGAAAAACGCAAAAAGATTAAATTCGACCGTTCTCAAGATGCATTGGTCGCAGGCCTGGTCGATTCGGCCGAAGGCAATTGGGAACGTGCCGAACAAACGCTGATCAAGCATGCCGCTAACAGTGGCGCGCCTTTGTTACATTATTTAACGGCGGCAAAAGCAGCACAATCGCGAGGCGCTGTGGAACAACGTGATGAATATCTAAAAAAGGCAGCCGAAAAAGCCGGCGGTAGTGACATCGCCGTAGGATTGACCCAGGCCGAGCTTTATTTATCGGATGAACAATTTGATCAGGCTTTGCAAACCCTGAATAAATTACACTCCATCAATCCTGATCACGCCAGTGTGTTAAAGATGATGCATCAGGCTTATCGGCGGGTGGGTGATTGGGATGGCTTGTCAAAGCTGATTCCATCCCTGCATAAAAATAAAATATTGATGGAAGCGGAAGTCAAATTGCTGGAAACGGAAACCTACAGCAATCTGCTGCGAAGGGAAGCCGAACAAAAAGATGCGGATGCCATTCAGGCCTGTTGGGAGAAAGTGCCAGAGCATATCAAATTAGCGCCAGGCGTCAATGCTATTTATTTTGCCGCCATGATCGAAGCCGGTGCAGGCGATAGAATTGAAAATGAGCTGGTTGACGCCATTGTTAAAAACTGGGATCCGACTTTATTAGTGTTATATGGCAATATCGATTCACAAGACCCCGAAAAACAATTACAAACCGCCGAAAAATGGCTGGCCGTTCACCCAAGCGATGCCGTTTTATTGCGCATGCTGGGAAAACTCTGCTTGAAATCCGGACAAATGGAAAAAGCCGAGCAATACCTGAAAAAGAGCTTAAGTATCGAACCTACCGTTGCCGCTTATCAAATATTAGGTGAACTGCTATTACAAAAAGGCGAACCGGAAGCCGCCAGCGAAGCCTATAAAAATGGCCTGGAACTGGCCTCAAGTGAAGTGGTCACTCAGGCGGAGAATATTGTCGGGGTTTGATGTCTCGCATGTGAAACGAGAAAAATTATGTTTGAATCTGTTTCTGTGACATTCAAAATCAGTGCTGTAGCTTTGATTTTAACCACTGAACAACACAGAAAACACGAATAAACCAGAGACTGAAGAACAGCACGTTAGAGAGAGAACGACACACCCCCACCCC
>CAJXMF010000006.1 GCA_913056195.1 uncultured Methylococcaceae bacterium
GAAGATGAATAAAAATCCAGCGCAATCCCGGTGGCTTATTTATTACGCGCTACCTTAAACCAAACAAAAAAAAAGCGCGATCTATTTCAGACCGCGCTTTTTGCAGGCTATATCGGCTTGTTTACAGCAAGTAAACGAAGATAAATAAACCTAACCAGACAACATCAACAAAATGCCAATACCAGGCTACCCCTTCAAAACCAAAGTGATTTTCAGGGGAAAAATGGCCTTTCCAGCTTCTGAACAATATCACGGACAGCATAATAGCGCCGACACAAACATGAAAGCCGTGAAAGCCTGTCAACATAAAAAAGGTTGAGCCATATACACCTGAACCCAGTGTCAGTCCCATTTCATGATACGCTTCATAGTATTCAAATGCTTGCAAGCCAACGAACAGAAAGCCAAGCGCGACGGTTGCAATCAGGCCTTTGATTAACTGATCCCGTTTTTTAGCCAACAAACCATGATGCGCCCAGGTCACAGTGACGCCACTGGTCAATAGAATCAAGGTATTGAGCAAAGGTAATCCAAAGGCTCCCATTGGCTCAAATTCACCCCCAACGTCAGCAGGGCCATTAGTCGGCCATGCTGCTTCAAAACCCTGCCATAATAAGTTAGTTGAACGTCCTGGACCATCCCCTAATCCACCCAACCAGGGTACTGATAAATTTCGGGTATACCATAATGCGCCAAAGAACGCCCCAAAGAACATGATTTCTGAAAAGATGAACCACATCATCCCCATCCGATATGAAATCCCAACACTGTGATTATACATTCCGGATTCACTTTCGCTCGCTTGCAGCGCAAACCACCCAGCCAGCATCAAAATAAACAATGACAGACCAAAAATCATCATGGTTGGCCCAATCGCTGATCCGTTCAAATAATTGGCAACCCCTGCCAACATCGTCATCAGACCGAATGTTCCAACAAACGGCCACACCGCCTTATGTGGAACGTAATAAGTATCATGAGTAGACATAAACCTTCCCCTATCGTGTTATTGTTTACTGATTGCGATCAGTATTATCAAAAAATGTATATGCGAGCGTAATCGTTTTATAGCGTTCAGGCAGTTTTGGGTCAATCACAAAACGCACTGGCATGGTTTTCTTTTCATGTGGTGCAAAAGTCTGTTGCGAAAAACAAAAACATTCTGTCTTTTTTAAGTATTCTGCCGCTAAGCCCGGCGAAACACTCGGAATCGCTTGCGCGACTAACGGTTTATCGGTTTTATTTTCAGCGATAAAGTTGACGGTATAATACTGCCCCGGATGAATCTTCAACTTCGGCGTCACCGCATAAAAAGTCATCGGTGTCGATTCATTCAACGAAGTGACAAACTCTATCGTCATCTCCCGGTTTTTATCCACAGGGTATTGCGTTTCCGCCACCGCTGTTTCATTGGTTTTTCCATTCAACCCGGTCACATCACAAAGCACATCGTAGAGAGGCACCAAAGCATAACCAAACCCGAACATGGCAACAACAATCAGTACCAGCTTTCTGACCAGATTCCGGTTTTTTTGTTGTACGTCGTCGTTGTTATGAGCAGTCATTCGCTAATCACCTTGAGTACAACATTGACATAAATCGCAAGCGCAATTCCCGCCAACACAAGGGCTAATAGAATATTTTTAGTTTTTGTCGTCATTTTATACCTGTCCCCAGCGGCATTTTCCGCCGGGGTTCGCTATACCCTATAAATACTCAGTCCAGATGCTCAGACGGAATTTTTGTTGGAGGTGTTGTAAACGTATGGTATGGCGCAGGCGATGGCAACGTCCATTCCAGGCTATGTTTACTCGCATCTTCCCAAACTTCATCAGTTGCTTTCCCTGTTCCACCGCGAATTGTATCGATCACAATGTAAACAAATAACAACTGACTGAATCCATAGATAAACGCGCCGATACTGGAAATCATATTCCAGTCTGCAAATTGCACCGCATAATCAGGGATACGTCTTGGCATACCTGCCAATCCCAGAAAATGCTGAGGGAAGAACAGGATATTAATTGATATTGCCGACAACCAGAAATGCAATCGAGCAATACGCTCATTATACATATTGCCAGTCCATTTTGGCAGCCAGAAATAGCCAGCCGCCATCAGAACAAAGATTGATGCTGGTACCAATGTATAGTGGAAATGAGCAACAATAAAATAACTGTCATGGTATTGCAGGTCACTGGGCGCAATTGACATCATCAGCCCGGTAAAACCTCCAATCGTAAACAACACAACAAAGGCTATCGAAAACAACATGGGGGTTTCAAACGTCATTGACCCTTTCCACATGGTTGCCGTCCAGTTAAAGATTTTAACGCCAGTTGGAATTGCAATCAGTATGGTGGCATACATGAAATAGAGTTCTCCGGCAATCGGCATACCCACGGTAAACATATGATGCGCCCACACGATGAACGATAAGAATGCAATAAAGCCTGTCGCCCATACCATTGAGGTATAACCAAACAAAGGTTTACGTGCGAACACTGGAATGATCGTTGACACCACACCAAAGGTTGGCAAAATCATAATATAAACTTCAGGGTGTCCAAAAAACCAGAAGATATGTTGATATAAAACCGGATCACCACCACCTGCCGCATCAAAGAAGCTGGTATCAAAGAAACGGTCTGTCAATAACATGGTGACGGCACCCGCGAAAACAGGCATGACCGCAATAAGCAAAAATGCAGTAATCAACCAGGTCCAGACAAACAATGGCATTTTCATCATGCCCATACCTGGCGCACGCATATTGAAAATAGTGGCAATAATATTAATCGCCCCCATGATGGACGAAATCCCCAATAAATGTACAGCAAAGATTGCAAATGGAAATGCTTTTCCGGTTTGCAGAACCAACGGCGGATAAAATGTCCATCCTGCCGCCGGGCCACCACCTTCCATGAACAAGGTACTTGCCATCAGTAAAATACCAGCAACCAGCATCCAGAAACTCATGTTGTTCATGCGCGGCAATGCCATATCTGGTGCACCGATCATCATTGGAATCATCCAGTTCGCCAAACCCACGAAAGCCGGCATCACGGCACCAAATACCATGACCAATGCATGCATGGTCGTCATGGAATTAAAGAATTGTGGATCGACAAACTGCAGACCCGGCTCAAACAATTCAGCCCGGATAATCAGCGCCATCGTTCCGCCCACAAAAAACATGATTAGCGAAAAGACCAAATACATGGTTCCAATATCTTTATGGTTGGTGGTTATTATCCACCTCAGGATCCCCTTCGCAGGACCATGATCATGATGTTCATCATGCTCAGCTATTACAGCAGACATATTCAATACCTCTTACATTTATTAAATCAGATCGCAAAGAAAGTTACTCTTCATCCGTGTCGTCATTTGCAGCCGTCGCATTTTGCATGGCTGCAATTTCAGATGGTTGAACCATATCCCCTACAGAATTACCCAGTCCATTCCGAATAAACGTGGCTACAGCGGCAAAATCAACCGCATTCAACATTTGTCCGAAAGCAGGCATCATTCCTTTACCATTGAACATGATTTCAATCTGTTGCTTGATATCACCGGTTACAATCGGGCTACCTTTGATGGCAGGAAATGTTCCCGGCATACCTGAACCATCTGGCATGTGACAAGATGCACAGTTATTCGCATAAATCGTTTCACCTTTCGCGACCAGTTCTTCTTGAGTCCACGATTTCTCGGCTGCATTCGCTTCAGCGGCGGCGGCTTCTTTTTGCTGTTCAACCCATTGCTTATAATCTTCTTTTTCCATCGCAATAACGACGATAGGCATAAACCCATGATCCTTACCGCACAGTTCCGCACATTGACCACGGTAAGTGCCAGGCTTTTCGATATAAGTCCAGGCGTCATTAATAAAACCAGGATTGGCATCTTTTTTCCAGCCCAGATCAGGCACCCACCAGGAGTGGATCACATCAGCCGCGGTGAATAAAAAGCGGATTTTAGTGCGAATAGGCACCACGAGTGGATGATCAACATTCAACAAATAATGTGGCACTGTTTTCGGATCAATCCCCGACCCTTTCTGCCGAGCCTTATTACTGGCTTCATCCAGGCTACTGAAGAAGTGAATGCCATTATCCAGATAGTCATACTCCCATTTCCATTGCCATCCTGTTACCTTGATACTCATGTCGGCATCCTGAACATCATCCATTTCCAGCATCGTCTTGGTCGCTGGAATCGCCATGCCGATCAGAATTGCCGTCGGGATAATCGTCCAGATGATTTCGACCGTTGTATTATGGTGAAATTGTTCAGCTTTATGTCCTTTCGATTTACGATGATGATAAATCGAATAGAACATGGTGCAAAATACCCCAATGCCAACAAACACACAAATCCATAAGATAAGCATATGGAGATCGTGTACATCTTTACTGACTTTTGTAACACCCTCGGTTAAATTGAGCGTGTAATCTGCATGTGCCAAACCCAGCCCGAATATTGACAGAGCCAAGCCAGCAAACAATTGCCTTGCTTTCTTCACGGAGCAGCCTCCTGGTTTTATTTATTGATAAACTTTAGAATGTAGCGTTGTTTTCTGCCTTTGCAACCTGCTCCTTCCAAAAACAGGCTTGCATTAACCTACCAGTTTTCCATCAAATGCCACACATTAACCAAGGTATAGTACCGCATCATCCATTTTTAAGCTAGTCGCGACACCAGTATTTTTCTACAATCAGATTTTTTCCTACCGTGCGAAAGCCTATTGTTATCACCACAAAAATCACACGATTTCCTTTATATTTCAATGATTTTTAATGCAAACGATATACCTGACAGCTTAATCTAACTGCGTCAAAAACATAGCGTCACCGTAACTAAAGAAACGATAGCGCTGCGACACCGCATGTTGATAAGCACACATTGTATTATCATAGCCTGCAAAGGCTGAAACCATCATCAACAAGGTGGATTGCGGCAAATGAAAATTAGTTAACAAAGCATCTACTGAGCGAAACCGATAACCCGGTGTAATAAACAGCTCAGTGTCGCCACACCCCGCTTCAAGCTCACCTTTAGCAGAGGCAGACTCCAGCGCTCGCACCGACGTCGTGCCAACACAGATCACCCTGCCACCCTGTTTGCGGGTATCTTTGACCGCTGCCACCACCGCACCTGAAACCGAAAAATATTCCTGATGCATCAAATGCTGACTAAGGTCTTCCACCCGTACCGGTTGAAATGTACCGCTGCCCACATGCAAGGTAACAAAAACTTGCTGAACACCTTTTTCCTGCAACTTTCGCATCATCTCCTGATCAAAATGCAGCCCGGCTGTCGGCGCCGCAACAGCACCGGCTTGTTCAGCAAATACGGTTTGATAGCGGTCAAGATCCAGTGCCTCATCTTCGCGCTGAATATAAGGCGGTAACGGAATATGCCCTGCCACTGACAAAATTTCATCCAGTGTGCGATCCCCACAAAATGTTAATTTGAACAAATCATTGTCACGCCCATCAACGCGACATTTGAATCCACCTTCCAGTACAATTTCACTGCCTGATTTTGGTGCCTTGCTGGCTTTCACATGAGCAAGCGCTTGTTTTTGATTAATAACACGCTCTATCAATATCTCGACCTTGCCGCCACTTGCTTTACGCCCATACAGTCGCGCGGGAATCACCCGTGTATTGTTAAAAACAAGTAAATCCTTATCGGTGATTAAATCGATAAAATCCCTAAAATAGCGATCCTGTATATCTCCATTCTGTTTATCCATACACAGCATTCTGGATGCTGTTCTTTCCGTTAAAGGCCTCTGGGCAATCAAGTCTTCAGGCAACACATAATTAAAATCGCTTTTTTTCATTTTTTTGATTGAGCAGTTGATAAATTTTTTCCAGCAGCTTCTCACTATCGCCAAAAAAACCAGTTCCAAACCGTTTCCGGTAAACATCACCGAGCTGCGCCATTAAATCCTCAAAATGTTGTTTTGAAAACGTTTCATCGTTGACCATGTGCATCATCCGTGCAATGGGTTCCTGCACATCATTCTCCTCATGTGGAATATCACTATTCAAATGACGTGATTTCTCAGCCTTCAGGGGCACGGCATATTTCTTCCAGAAATGACTAAAATAAGGCCGCTGCCGTTCATTTTTAAATTGTTTTTTAATGATATCAGCAAGCGCATACAGGCAGCAGCTGACCGATGAATCCGGTCGCGCCAAAATGACAGGTTTTTGATTGTTTACTGCACTTTTTAAAGCAGAATCCTCAACTAAATAGCCTAAAAAATTCACTTTCAGATGCAGATATTTATCGACCGCCTTTTGAAAACAGAAAAATACTTTCTGACTCCTTCGATAATTTTCCACCCGATTGACCAAAACAAACAAATTTCTTTTTACGCCATAACTCCTGAGTATTTTTAACAAGGAGAATGTATCGGTCAGCGATGTAGGTTCTGGCGTCATCACAAAAACCCGATATTGTGACGAGGCGACAAAATACAAAACATCTTTATGACAACCGGCCGCCGTATCGACAAGAATATAATCAAATTGTCTTTCAAGTTCAGCCAATGCCTCTGTTAATTTTTTACGCTGCTGTTCTGACAAATCCACACAGCTTCGTACACCGGATGCCGCAGGAACAATCCAAATGTCGCCAGGTGCTTGAATTAAAACATCCTGAATCGTTTTTTCACCATGAATAACATGTTTCAAGGTGAATTCAGGTTCTATTTTTAACAGCAGATTGATATTTGCCAATCCGGTATCGGCATCAAATACACAGACTTTTGCATGACGCGCTAATGCCACACCTAAATTCGCCGCTATATTTGTCTTTCCCACCCCACCCTTGCCACTGGTGATTGCAATGACCGCTGCCATCAGCCGTCTCCCGTATTCCATTGTTGATAAAACGCCGCATAACTATCCTGTTTCCAATGCGCGCATGCCTTGCCATTCAAGCCATAAATATCAGGCAATGGATAGCCATTGAAACGATTGGCCTTTACCAGACTATAGGCCCCGACATCTTTAAAAATAATTTTATCCCCGATTTTCGGCACATGAGCCAAGTCATATTCACCAAATACATCGCCGGCCAGACAGCTCGACCCCGCCAGAACGACCGCCTGTTCACCCGGTTCTGGAGAAAGAATCGCCGGAGATTTTTGATATTCAAAAACCTCTGGGTGCTGATTTACCGAGCTGTCCAGCACGGCAATGTTTTTTCCATCACTTTCAAAACAATCGATGACCTCGGATACCAAAAAGCCCACATCGCCGACAACAGCCTTGCCGGGCTCGATAAAAACATCCACCTTAAATTGCCGCCGCAAAGCCTGTATCAGCGCGATAAAAGCCGAATAATCATTCAGTTGCGGATAAAGATAACCGCCACCTAAATTTATCCATTGAAGCTGTGACCTGTTATTTGTCAATAAGCCCTGCATCCGCGCGATGGTTTTCTGCATAGGCTTGACTGTTTTACAGGAAAAAACCGTATGCCAATGCAATCCTTGAATATTTGTCGGCAATCCACGCTGTTCAAGTGCCCTGATATCGACACCAAGCTTGGAAACAGGCCGACATGGGTCGAAGCGATTATCGTCGAGAAACGATAGCTTGGGGTTGACCCGTAAGCCACACGAAACAGATTCAAGTTTAGAGCCAAGTCTTTGCTGTTGCGACAAGGAGTTAAAACTGATATGCGTGCAAATCTGTGCGAGTTCTTCACATTCATCGACTCGCATACCGGGCGTCGTCAAATGAATATCGCCGGCTCCCGCCAATATCGCTGCAGCAACACGCGCTTCAAACAAAGAGCTGACCGAAAATCCATCCACATAAGCTAATGTCTGCTCCAATACGGCTTGCAATGGCAACGCCTTGATCGAATAGAGTAATTTGCAGCCACTCGCACGCTTCAACGCAGCCAACGCGATCAGATTATGCGCCAATTTTTGCTGATCGATGACAAAAGCCGGTGTCCGTATGTCAACAGAGTCAATGATCCGTATTGTTTTCTTATCCAGGGTAAACCGCCTTCTCGGTAATCACGTTATGCATATAAACATCATGCGCAGCCATCGGTATTTTTTCAACCAGCTGACTTTCGAAACACACACCAACTATCCGCGTATCAGATCTAACCGTCTGTAAAAGGCGATCATAATAGCCGGCACCATTGCCTAAACGCCCCCCGTTACGATCAAATACAACACCTGGCGTCATAATCATATCTAATTCTTCTACCCTTACTCTTTTTTTTGCATCCCCCCACTTATTCCGCGGTGGCTCCAAAATGCCCCACATACCAGGGACTAACTCTTCAAGCTGATTCAACAACCATAACCCCAATACTTTATGACCTGTTTCATCTTCCGTACAATACGGCACTACAATTCGTTTCGAGGTCTTAAGTTGTTCCCGTAACGCATCAAGCGTTTGCACTTCAGTCCGGCAATGCACATACCACATCACCGTTTCAGCAGACAGGTATTCAGATTGCTTCACAAATTGACGGCATATCACATGACTCAACAACGCCTTATCGGCTTGCTGTTGTCGCTGTCTATACCCCCATTGGCGCAATGATTCTTTATCTGGCAATCGGTTATTGTCATGATTCATACCCACTATAATAACGATTTACGGACTTATTCGCCTACCCTTGATTTACAGCGCCCCACTAAAACATGTAAACGATATCATTTTTCTTCTATAATAGGATGTTAAATAAGCACGCGAGGTTAACATGGATAAACCATTTATTTTACACATGCTGACAACAGCAAAAAACTTAAGTCCCTTTGATGTCAATATGGCTTTGGATGCCGGATGGGTTTCTGCCGTCCCCTACATTAACGTTGAACCGAGCGAAGTCAGGGGGCTGGTTCAAGACGCTATCTTTTCGCGCAGTCCAAAAGGTTTAAAGCGTACAGCCATTTTTATAGGCGGCCGCGAAACCAAACAAGCCATGGATATGTTAAAGCTGGCCAAAAACGCCATGGTTCCTCCGTTTGAAGTCTCTGTCTTTGCCGACCCAAGCGGCGCCTTTACAACCGCAGCGGGTATGGTCGCCATCGTCGAAAAAGCCCTGATAGAAAAATTTGATACCACGCTTGAAGGCAAAAATATACTGGCTTTAGGTGGAACGGGCCCGGTCGGCCAGGCTGCCGCCGTCATTGCCGCAAAAGCGGGTGCCAATGTCCGTATCATTGGCCGTCAACTCGACAAAGCTGAACGCATCGCTGAACTTTGCAGTGAAGAATTTGGCGAAGGCGACATTACCATTACAGCCGGTGCGGATGCCGATAAAGGTGACTATATTAAATCCACCGATATCGTCTTTGCGACAGGCGCCGCAGGCATTCAATTATTGAGTCCCGAGCATATTGCCTCCGCGCCACAACTGAAAGTTGCAGCTGATGTCAATGCCGTTCCTCCCTCAGGTATTGCCGGTGTCGATGCATTTGATAATTGCAAACCTATTGAAGGCTCGCCTTCCGGTGCCGTGGGTATTGGGGCATTAGCGATTGGCAATGTGAAATATCAGGCACAAAATCGCTTATTGCGAAAAATGCTGGAGGCCGACAACCCTGTCTACCTGAACTTTGAACATGCTTTTGAAGTCGCTCGGGATTTTGTTAGAGATAATGCTTAATTCTCGCCAAAATCACTGACATAAGACTGATTTTTTCAGGCATATCGCAAAAATACTAACTTTTATCGGAGAATTACTTAATGGAAAAGTGTACCTTTCTGAATTTCTTGCCCAAATTCTTTCCACACCGTGTATCCAAATCCACCGCGCATAACGAAAAGCGCAGTATTTTGCATATGCTTGACCCTATGCCCAACAACAGCCCTTTTGACATCAATATGGCCGTTGATGCCGGCTTTGATGTCTTAATGCCCTATTCCAATGTCAAGCTGGAAAGTGTCCACGCCCTGACCCAGGACGCCATTTTTTCACGCGGTCCTGGCGGTGAAAAAAAAACGGCCATGTTCATTGGCGGCCGTGATATTGGGCTCGCCATTGATATGTTAAATACCAGCAAACAAGCAATGGTTCCGCCTTTTAAAATTGCTGTCATGGCCGACCCGAGCGGCGCATTTACCACGGCCGCCGCATTAGTCGCGTGTGTTGAAAAAGAGCTGCGGGAAAAACACAACAAATCTTTAAAAGAAAGTAAGGCACTGGTTTTTGGTGGCACTGGCCCTGTAGGTCTGGCAACTGCCGTCATCGCCGCACAACAAGGCGCACAGACCACGCTGATTGACCACCTTTCACTGGACGCCGCACAGGATGCAGCAAAAGAATACGGTCGCCGTTTTAAAGTGGAACTACATGCCGCTGTAGCCGGATCTGATGAGGAAAAAGCTGAAATTATTAGTGATGCCGATATTATCTTCTGTACAGCAAAAGCCGGTATTCAGGTTTTAAGCACCGCAGTATTGCAACACGCAAAGCAACTGAAAGTAGCCGGTGATGTCAATGCCGTGCCGCCTGCCGGGATAGAAGGCATCGACGTAAATGACTTTGGTAAAGCCTTGAAAGGTCTGCCCGACTCACAAAATACCGTCGGCATTGGCGCCTTAGCGGTAGGCAGTGTTAAATATAAACTACAACATACCCTGCTCAAGTCCATGCTTAAAAGCGACAAACCGCTTTTTCTGGATTTTCGCGATGCGTTTAATGAGGCACAGGCCTTGTTTGCTACTGCCGAAGAATCTTAAATGGGCTGCGTATAAGCATGCGTTAAGCAGCTCGACCGCTTGAACGACAAGTTATAAAAACTTACGTGATACACAGCTTATTTTTTCAAATATTTCTCAATCTTTAAAGATCCATGAAATATCCCTAATATTTCTACTGAATCTTCTTTAACAAAGTAAGCAATTCTATAATGACCATCAAGAAGCACTCTAATTTCACCGTCTGGTTCTTTTCTATATTTGTAACCAATTTCGGGAAATGATTTTAAAATTTGAGTTTTATCCTATATTCCTTCTACAACTCGCTGTGCCGCTAACGGGTTTTCCTCTGCAATGAAGTCAAATATATCTTTCATTCATGTACTGGCCTCTTCTGTCCATTTTATTTCTGCCATGTCTTTATCCTGCTCGACATTTCTTCACTTGAAATGACTTTACCTTCCCTGGAATCCTTGAGACCTCGCTCAATCATATGCTCAAAAGCCAACTCTCTAAGAATTTCCTCATACGAAGAGTCTTCAGGTTGTTCTAAAATTACTTCAGTCATTCTCTCTTTAACAGCAGACATATGAAACCTCTTTATGCTTTATCGTCAGTTTTACAATTATGGCTATATCTGCTTATATTTCAGCGCGAGTCGTGTTAATTCGACATCATTTTTAACATTTAATTTTTCGTACAGCCGATAGCGATACGTATTGATTGTTTTATCACTCAGCTTCAGCATATCCGCCATCTCCTGAATGTTCTTGCCTTGCAAAATCAGGTTACTGACTTCCGACTCGCGCTGAGATAATTTGGCAAAAGGCGTTTCCGCGCCATCAAGACCCTGAAATGCCAGATTCTCGGCGATATCAGTACTGAGAAAGCGTTTGCCATGCATAACCGTACGAATAGCATCGACCATTTCGTTGACAGAAGCGCCTTTAGAAACAAACCCCTTAACGCCTAACTTCAACAGCTGTTGGGGTAAGGGGCCGTCATCATACACAGAAACGACAATAATTTTTGTATCGGGTTGCTCTTTTAAAATACGCCGACAAGCCTCGACGCCGCCAATCCCTGGCATATTAATATCCATTAAAACAACGTCTGGGGATTGCTCTTCGGCCAGATTAACAGCATCTTCACCCGAGCCACAGACAGCCATAACCAAAATATCATCAAAAGAATTCAGCAGAACTTCAATCCCTGTTCTGACCAATTCATGATCATCGACAACGAGTACTTTTATAATTAATGCCACCCATAAACTCCCTTAATTGCTGTTTAATCTGTCTATATTTTTTATAAGACAAAAATGATCCCTGGCAGTACGTGATTGAAACGAGATAGTAATACGGAACATCGCTGTCAGTCAATCCTTACAAAACCGTAAGACTCCCGCGAAACATCAGTTATTAAAACATGCACGACGCAGGCACTTGACCAACCAATCTGCATCGTCTTCCGTTAAAAATTGTTTCCAGGGAGGCATAGCCGTTCCCGATCGACCATTTAAAATGGTTTTGATTAAAAATTGATCCGATTTATATCGTAAATTTTCGGGCAATAAGGCAGCACCCAGCCCGCCTTTTAGTGTAATACCATGACATGAGCCACAATCCTGGCTGAGTAAATTTATCAAGTATTGTTGCCTGGCTTTGTCTGGTGCGGCATTAGCCCCAACAGCAAGACATGCCATCACCAAAAAGGCAAAAACCTTAACCCGGATTCTTAAGCAAACGATATTTTTACCCAAAGAGTCACACATAAAAAACCATTAAAATGCAGATGGATATTTGTCTGGCGCAATATCTGATTTAAGGCAATGCGCGGTAAATAAAATACCTATATTGCGCAGGATTTTTATTCGTATTCAAGGCGCACAAACAAACAGGCGCATAGCAGGCGATGTAACTGTTTGTGCAAAGCTTCCGCTCCTGCTCACGCTCCTTGCCTACATCCATGTCGGCAACGCAAAAGAGGGACAAAAAGACAAGCAAGATGGGTATATTTTATTTATTGCGAATTGCCTAAGGCTTAAGCCGCGCATAATAGGCTGTTATGTTATCAATATCTTTAGCCGATAAAGAACCCGCGATGGCATTCATAATCTCTGATACACGGAATTTATCTTGATATTGTCTTAATGCCTGATCAAGATACTCGCGATCACGACCCGCCAAAGATGGAAATGGTGCATCTGCTGATGGCTTCCTGATTCCATGACATTGAGAGCAAACAGCCTGGGCTTGCATTTTGCCGGCATAAATATTAGCTGCTTGCGTTACAACAGGCATCCACACTAAAAATAATAGACTGCAAAGTCGCTTTTTCATAATCACTCCATCTCATCCGGTGACAAGCCACGCGTCATATATTTCACCCGGCCATGCGAAAAAATACCTGCCGGACTTTCCATAGGAATGCTGGTGATTTTTTTCAATGAGAACGAATCATAAACAACAACTTCATCGCCTGAATAACCGGCGCTCACATAGAGAAATTTACCATCGGCGCTATATTCTGGAAAATAAGCATGTCCACCAACATCCAATGTTTTGACAACCTCTAAGGTCTTTTTGTCAATCAATTGAATTGTCCGAGCGCGTCTGTCCTTAGTGATAATATCCACCGCGACATACGGCGCATTGGCATGTGCCGCAGGTGATTCGGTGCCACCTGAAACAGGCACTTGTTTGACGACTTTCATCGTATCCAGATCCCAAACACTGACCACCGTTTTATCACAGGTACCAAAATTTGTGCCAAAGCCCAAAACACGACCATCGACCTTGACTGCAGCGCCACCACCAACATGTGGCACACAGCCCGCCGGCAATTTTTTGATGAGTTTACGTTCAGCAAGATCAATGGCGGCAACAATACTGTCGTCATAGGATGCCACCATCAACTTACGACCTTTATGCGTCAAAAAGGCATCATGCAAATGGCGGCCGACATTTTTGATTTTAGTGACTGGAAAGCCGTCTTTTAAATCGACAACCCAAACCTGCCCTGCATTTTCCAAAGCAATAGCAAAAATATCAGCATACGGTGTACCAATAATCATGCCTGAATCGGAGGATACAAAATTACCATCCGGGTCTATGCCTTCCAATTCAAATGTTTTTAACGGCTCAAGCGTATCCGCATCAAGAATGACTGCATTATGGGGCACGAATGAACCGGCCATGATGTATTTTCCATCCCTGGAAACACCCATCCCTGGCCCATTAAAACCTGTTTTGATACTACGAACCGCCTTCATCGAGTAAAGATCAACCTTAAAAATTTCGGCGGTATCTGTTTTAACATAAGCCCAACGTGGATTCGCTGGATTGAAATCAATAATATGCGCTGCGGTTCCGGTTGGAATTTCACCGACGACCTGATGGGTTTTACTATTGATAAAAACAGCCTTAGAGCCGCTTCCACGCCCATATTTTCCACGCGCGGCAACGCCAATCAAGTCATCCATATCGCCAATGGCATATTGCGGCCGTTCGGGCAAGGTTGATTCATCTTTGACATAAACATGCAACGACGCTTTCATATCATCGATGGTCCAGGCTGGATTGGGCAATTTTGGCGTACTCTGTAAATGCTTAACCATCGCTCGAATCTGATCATCGCTGAGTTTGCCATAGAATGGCGGCATCAAGGTTTCGAAACTGCCAGTCATAATCAGTGTTCGCAATGCAGTTGGACTGCGCCCTTTCAATGTCTCTTTATTCAATGCAGGTGCCAGGTAGCCGCCATGATCTGAACCATGACAACTTGCGCAATTATCCTGATAAAGCTGATGCATATTATCTGATGCCGCCTCTGCATGACCTGTCAGGGCTATTGCCAACAGTGTCGTTAATAATAAAGTTTTTTTATTCTTATTCATACATTCTCTACCCATAAACATACTAAAAGCCGAAATTATCTTCGATAACGACCTCAGAATAATCCAGTTGCCCCGGACGCGGATTAGCCGCTTTTAGCGCTTTACCCACGACAACGAACATTGAAATCAAATGATCATCCGGCAGATTGATCAGTTCCGCAACAGCTTCAAAATCAAAACCATCCATTGGACAGGAATCATACCCCATCGCTTTAGCCGCTAACATAATCGTTTGCGCGGCAATACCACATGACCGTATCGCTTCATCGCGCTGAACCTGATTTTTACCTTGATAATATTGTTGAATAGCCGGCAAAATATAATCCTGCGCTTCTTTAGGCGCATTCCGCCAGTAGCGTTCAGGTTGCTTTTCCCATGCCTTCATATCGGCGCACAACACAATCAATAACGAGGCATCGGTGACCTGTGGTTGATCCCAGGCTGCCGCACGAATTTTTTCTCGCAAGACGCTGTCTTTGACGACAACAAAACGCCAATGCTGAATATTAAAGGCTGTTGGTGATAACATCGCTAACGATAATAACTTTCGCGTTTCATCATCACTGAACTGAAATGAAGGATCGTAAATTTTTACCGAACGCCTGTTTTCAATTGCCTGTAATGTATCCATAAATTATTCCTGCTGTTGATGATAAGAAACGATACGATCCACTTCATTTTTTGAGCCTAATATCAAGGGCACCCGTTGATGAATGCCTTCCGGCTGAATATCCAGGATGCGCTGTCGCCCCGTGTGACACGCACCGCCGGCCTGTTCAACGATAAACGCCATAGGGTTAGCCTCATACATCAAGCGGAGACGCCCGGCCTGGTTTGGATTTTTCATATCATAAGGATACATAAAAACGCCCCCACGGGTCAAAATCCGATAAACCTCGGCCACCAGCGAAGCAATCCAGCGCATATTAAAATTCTTGTTTCTAGGGCCATCCTCACCTAAAACACATTCATCCACATATTTTTTGACCGCCGGCTCCCAGAATCGCTGATTCGACATATTTATTGCAAATTCACGACACTCTTCAGCAATTTTCATATCCGGATGAGTCAAATAAAATTCGCCTACAGTCTGATCCAGCGTAAAGCCATTAACGCCTTGTCCAGTCGTCAATACCATAATGGTCGATGGGCCATAGAGCACAAATCCAGCGCACACCTGCTGACTCCCCTTTTGCAGAAAATCATTGACCGTAGGCTCTTTTTCACCTTCAAAGCGTAGGATTGAGAATATCGTCCCAACCGTTAAATTCAAATCAATATTCGATGAGCCATCCAATGGATCAAATAAAGCCAGATACTTTCCACGAGGCGCGCCCTTGGGCAGCCTTACCCAATCTTCATTTTCTTCTGAAGCCATGCCAGCCAGATGTCCATTCCAGCTTAAGGCATCGATCATAATCTCATTGCTAATGATATCCAGTTTTTTTTGGACTTCGCCTTGCACATTTTCCGTTTCTGCATTACCCAGAATACCGATTAAATCGCCCTGGTTAACGCGATACGATATTTTTTTACAGGCTAAAACAATATCATTTAATAACAAACTGAAATCACCAGAAACACCTCCTAATGCGCGTTGTTGCTCCAAAATAAATTGCGTCAATGTCATTTTTCCTGGCATCGTATAAATCCCTAACTATTAGCGTATTTCATTCAAAAAAGGCCGGCCCAGCTTACGCTGAACCAGCCCTTTTAGTTAAATCGTAAAGCGGTTACCTTTACAGCAAATTCAAGGCATTCAAGTCTCCAAATGCTTTTACGATTCGTTTTACCATGTTAGCCTGACCGGCACGTTGCCAGACACGCGGATCATAGTATTTCTTATTCGGCGCATCTTCACCCGTCGGGTTGCCGATCTGTCCCTGAAGATAGGCTTCATTCTCCTTGTAATAATTCATAACACCTTCCCAAGCAGCCCATTGCGTATCCGTATCAATATTCATTTTGATAACGCCGTAACTGATAGATTCGGCAATTTCTTCCGGTGAAGAACCTGAACCACCATGGAACACAAAATTCAAGGAATTTTCAGGCAATCCATATTTTTCAGAGACGTATTTTTGCGAGTCTCTTAAAATAGTCGGGGTCAGCTTAACATTACCGGGCTTGTAAACCCCATGAACATTACCGAAAGAGGCAGCAATGGTAAAACGATGGCTCACTTTGCTTAACTGTTCATAAGCGTAGGCAACATCTTCAGGCTGTGTATATAACATGGATTGATCCATATCGCTGTTATCAACGCCATCTTCTTCACCGCCGGTGCAACCTAATTCAATCTCTAACGTCATGTTCATTTTTGACATGCGTTCCAGATATTTTGAGCATATTTCAATATTTTCTTCCAAACTTTCTTCTGAAAGATCAATCATATGCGAACTGAATAACGGACGACCTGTCTGCGCAAAGTGTTTTTCACCCGCATCGAGCAGGCCATCAATCCATGGCAGCAATTTTTTAGCGCAGTGGTCCGTATGTAAAATAACAGGCACACCATAATGTTCAGCCAGATTATGAACATGCAATGCCGCAGAAATAGCCCCTAATACTGAATTCCGTTGACCTTCAGCCGGCAAACCTTTACCCGCATAAAAAGCGGCACCACCGTTTGAACACTGAATAAAAACAGGAGAATTGGCCTGAGCTGCCGCTTCTAATACTGCATTGACAGTATCTGAGCTGATGATATTGACCGCAGGTAATGCGCTCTTGTTTTGCTTACAGAATTCGAAAATCTTTTGTACATCATCACCCGTAACGACACCGGGTTTAACAATTTCAGATAAATTTTGTGTCATTTTTTGAAATATCCTGATAGAAATAACCACACCGTACCGCTAAGATACGATGTAGCATAGTAATCATTTCTTTAACAAAGAAAGTGATTTTTGTGGTTTTAAGCTTCTATTTGAGCCAAACGATCAGCCAATAATTTTTCCAGCGATTCTATTGCTTTTGAAAAGCCTTCAATACCTTCTGATAATTTATCAGATGCCATACGGTTTTCTTCGTGCATTTTATCGAAAGTAGCTTTATCAATTGACAGCTTTTCAATATCCATAGTAGCCGCTTTAGCTGGATCCAGTTTTCTTTCCAGCACGCCTTCAGTTGATTTCAACTCAGCTAATAATGCGGGTGCAATTGTCAATAAATCACAACCAGCCAATTCTGTAATTTCACCTATATTACGGAAGCTGGCCCCCATCACTTCGGTTTTATAACCGAATTTTTTATAATAGTTGTAAATCGTAGTCACTGAAACAACACCAGGATCTTCTGCAGCTGGATATGAATCACGGCCGGTGTCTTTCTTATACCAGTCTAAAATTCGACCCACAAATGGAGAAATCAGGGTAACACCCGCTTCAGCACAGGCAATAGCTTGATGCAAACCGAACAATAATGTCAGGTTACAATGAATGCCTTCTTTTTCCAGGACTTCGGCAGCTTTAATGCCCTCCCAGGTTGCCGCAACTTTAATTAGAACTCTGTCCTTTGAAATGCCGGCTTTTTCATACTGGGCGATGATATCACGACCTTTTTGGATCGAACCTTCTGTATCATATGACAATCTCGCATCAACTTCTGTTGAAACGCGACCTGGAATAATTTCAAGAATTTTTAAGCCAAAAGAAACAGCCAATTTTTCAAAGGCTAATAAAGCCACTTCTTCAACAGATGCACTTGCACCCAATTCTTCTCTTGCCGATTTCAATGTATCATCAACAATACCTTGATATTGTGGCATTTGCGCGGCAGCCGTAATCAAAGACGGATTTGTCGTTGCATCACGCGGTTTAAATGTTTCTATTGCTTCAATATCACCTGTATCTGCAACAACTACAGTCATTTCACTCAGTTGTTCAAGTAAGTTCTTTGCCATAATATAAATACCTAATCTATTATTGTTAAAAATTCATGCCGTTACCGCATGGAACGGAAACTGAAATCTGTATACTTTGTGACCCGACTCAGTATGCTTTAAGACGTAAAACGAACCTTCCTTAAAGGATAACATTTGATTGATTACAAAAAGGAAAGCCGAATCTACGTGTGGGTTAAATCCGAAATCTGCGCTTGCCCTTTCATTGGCAAGTCAGGGACGTTCATAAAGAAAATCTTAGAATATAACACCCCCAGGATAAGCTGCTCTCTGGGGGGATATTATATTTATTTGTAACGATTAAACTTAGCCTTTCTTTTTTCGCAGGTATTTCTCAACACCCGTTACATTTTCTTCAGCTAACTTACGAGTACGAACGACTTGCTTTGCCAGATATTTTGCAACACCTGTTGTCGGTAAAGATTGTTGTTTTTTTTCTAAATATTTAGAAACACGGGTTTCTTTAGGTTGCTTTTTAGCTAAATATCGTTCAACACGTGTTACACCTTCTGCAGCTTCAGTACTCGCTCTAGGCGCTGCAGGCGCTGGTCTTGAAGCTCTGGCACGAGGCGCTGATGGCGTGCCTGCTTTTTTCCGATAAAAAAAGAAACCGATAACAGCCAATGCCACAACAGCAATCAGCATCGTTTGATCTGAACTTTCTTGTTTTGTTGCGACTGAACTTGTCGAACCAGATGAGGACCCGGCAGAAGATGAAGTCGACCGTGTAGAAGCAGATGCTATTTTTTCGGCTTTATGTTTATAGTTTGTATCTTGATATACAACTTTAGGCTTAAAAGCCGCTGCGGGATAATTCGGGTCAGCTTCTGTTTGACCAGAAGAAAATGATGATGCTGTTGACTCAGAATGTTTATAACCCGAATCACTATATAAAACCTTAGGTTGAAAATCCGCTGCGGGATATTCATCTGATGTTGCCTGAGCCATTAAAGGACTCACTAACAACATAGCTGCTAATGTGCCTTTTGTAAGAAATAAGTTTTTCACCATATTCACCTATATGTTGTTAACGAAAGACTACTAACACTCCAGGTGTTAATAGTCTCGCCGCTAATGGAATGCGTTAATACGTTTTGTATTTACTGTTATTTATAAAACATCTTTTACATGTTTTACCACATTCTCAACGGTAAAGCCAAAATGTTCCATAACAACCGCACCTGGTGCAGATTCACCAAAGGTATCAATACCTACGACACCACCTTCTAAACCAACATACTTATACCAGTAATCGGTCACACCGGCTTCAACCGCAACACGTTTAACGCCTGGAATTAAAATGCTATCTTTATAAGCTTGATCCTGACGATCGAAAACACTCGTTGATGGCATAGAAACAACACGCGCATTGACACCATCAGAAGCTAACGCTTCTTTTGCTTTAATAGCCAAATTGACTTCAGAGCCTGTTGCAATAATAATCACATCAGGTGAGCCATTCGCTTCAGAAATCACATAAGCTCCTTTACGAATAGCCGCAATTTGCTCATCTGTTCTTTCAATAAAAGGAACACCCTGACGTGTCAATACCAAGCTGGTAGGACCGGTCATACGCTCTACCGCCATAACCCAGGAAACGGCTGTTTCAGTCGTATCCGCAGGGCGCCAGACATCCATATTTGGAATCAGACGCATTGCTGCTGTATTTTCGATCGGCTGATGTGTTGGACCATCCTCACCCTGACCAATGGAATCATGCGTCAATACGGCAATGGTACGGATTTTCATCAATGCCGCCATCCGTAATGCACTTTTCGCATAATCGGAGAACATATGGAATGTTCCACCATAAGGCAGCACGCCGCCATGCAAAGCCATTCCATTCATAATGGCGAACATACCAAATTCACGCACCCCATAAGAGATGTAGTTACCAGGTTTTTTACCATCAACATGAGTGAAGCTATCACAGCTTGTCAGGTTAGAACCTGTCAAGTCAGCCGAGCCACCGATGAACTCAGGCAACGTCGGCGCTAATGCTGCAATGCATTTTTGTGAGGCTTGACGTGTCGCCAAGTTCTCTTTCTTAGCATTCATATCCGCAATCAGATTCGCTGCAGCTTGCTCCCAATCATTCGGAAGATCGCCCGCCATACGACGTTTGAATTCTGCCGCTAACTCAGGATACTCTTTTTCATAGGCCGCGAATTTTTCATTCCACTCACCTTCAACCTTAGCACCTTTAGCCGTTGCATCCCAACCTTCATAAACATCTTCAGGAATTTCAAAAGGCTCGTAATCCCAGCCTAACTCTTTGCGGGTCAATGCAACTTCTTCTTCACCTAAAGCTGCACCATGACAGTCATGGCTGCCGGATTTGTTAGGTGATCCAAATCCGATAATGGTTTTACAACAAATCAGCGATGGCTTATCGGTTACTTTTTTAGCTTCTTCGATAGCCGCGTTGATAGCTTCAGGGTCATGTCCATCGACAGACACAACATGCCAGTTATAGGCCTCGAAGCGCTTGACAGTATCATCGGTATACCAGGCATCGATATGACCATCAATTGAAATATTATTATCATCCCAGAATGCAATCAGTTTTCCCAATCCCCAGGTTCCCGCCAAAGAACAAGCTTCATGCGAAATACCTTCCATCAAACAGCCATCGCCCATAAATACATAAGTGTGATGATCAACGATGTCATGCCCTGGTTTATTGAATTGATGCGCCATCAGCTTTTCAGCCATTGCAAAACCAACGCCATTTGCAATCCCTTGACCTAAAGGACCTGTAGTCGTTTCAATGCCAGGTGCATAACCATACTCAGGATGTCCTGCACATTGTGAGTGCAACTGACGGAATGATTTCAATTGATCCATCGGCAGGTCGTAGCCTGTCAAATGCAACAATGAATAAAGCAACATTGAGCCATGACCGTTTGACAAAACAAACCGGTCACGATCGGCCCATTTTGGGTCTTTCGGATTATGTTTTAAGTGATCATTCCATAAAACTTCAGCAATATCAGCCATCCCCATAGGTGCGCCAGGGTGGCCTGATTTTGCTTTTTGGACTGCATCCATGGCTAAAGCACGGATTGCATTTGCTAATTTACGACGCGAAGCCATACGGTTCTACTCCTATATATTTTTTTGCAAACAGCATTGCTGTTTGTTTTTTTAAATTTGATGAATCAAGCACAGGAGGCCACCGATGCATTTTCAAGCATCGGCAGCCATACCAATCATTCCATGTTAGCGTGTCTTTCTCTCATTTTTTCTTCAGGAATGCCTTTCTCGTGTATCAAATGTGAAACGATTGCTTCAAGAAAACACAAGGTCGATAATTCAAAAACAGTCCCCATTGGCATACCTTTAACTTTTTTATAAAGCTCCTGTTTACCAATCTGGAATACGCCATCCGCCAAATCACCAATAGTTGATTCCTTTCTGGATGAGATGAGTACCACTTTAGCGCCAACATCTTTGGCTTTTTTAGTGAAAGCGACTAATTGTTCAGTTTCACCTGAACCCGAAATAACAATCAACAGATCACCCGCCTGAATACTCGGTGTTACGATTTCGCCAACCATATAGACAGTGTACCCGCTATGCATTAAACGCATACCTAAAAAATTTCCGACTAATTTTGAACGGCCGGCACCTGAAATAAAAATATGATTAGCATTGTCAAACATTTCAACCAGCTTGTCAGCATAGGTTCCATCCGTTGCTTCAAGGATTTCTGAAATTTTATCAATGACTAAACGTTGATGTTTATGTTGATCCATTGTTTAAACTCCAGCTGCGTCAACCAATTCACGAATTTCACGCGCAGACTCAGCAGGAGAAGGCGCACCATAAATAGCCGCACCGACAACGATAATATCAGCGCCTGCTTCAACAACTTGTTGAACAGTGGCTTGCTTGATACCGCCCGCAACTGAAATACGAACATCCAGACCTAAGTTGGCGATAGTTTGTAAATCACCAAATGGTGTTTGGCCGGCTGCCTGTGCATCCAATCCAGTATGAACACCGACAATCTGTGCTCCTGCCGCCGCGCCTTCTCGTGCACATTCTGCGATATCAGGTACATTGATCAAGTCAATTTGAACTTCTGCGTTGTGCGCTTTCGCCGCTTTGATAACACCGCTGATAGTCGCCATACCAGAAACGCCCAGCACTGTACAAATATCCGCACCTGCTGCATAGAAAGGGGTTGCTTCGTATTCACCTGCATCCATTGTTTTTAAGTCAACCAATAACAGATGCTCTGGAAAACGTGCTCTTAATTCTTCAACCAGCTTGATGCCATTGTATTTAATGCAAGGCGTACCAATTTCGAATATGTCGACATAAGGTGCAACCTGTTCAGCCAAAGCGACTGTTGCATCAAAATCCAGTGAATCTAAAGCCATTTGAATTAATGGTGTTGCCATATTATATGCTCCGTTAAATTATAATTTTTTGTTTCAGAATTATTCCGATGGGGAACTTTAAAACAGAAAAGGGGAAAATGTCAATTTTATCAAACTAATGTTTTAGTTAATGAAATGACTAATTTTGAAGGTCTTTTTGCTTTTTTGTCGCATTTTAATGTCGTTTTTTAGACGCACTCCGTTCTCATAATCTTGTCTTCTAGTTGTTATGTGTTTTGCAACTTCATTCCCTGTTGCAAAACACCAACACTTTATCATTTTGCAGTTCTCTCCAGACTACAAACACTACCTTTTTAAAAAATATGAAATTTAAGCCGCCTTCTTTTTATTTAAATATTTTTCTACACCCGTCAGATTCTCGTATTTTTTAACAGCATCTTCCGCAACCTTTTTCGCTAAATACGCCTCAACCCTCGAAGTCCTGTGTGACTCTTGAGGTGCATTTTCAGCTTTTTTAGCCAGATATTGTTCGACCTTAGTGCGGCTATTCACATTATCATTTTCAACATCGGCATTTTCAGAGGCTACTTCCTCTTCCTGTGAAACGCTTTTATCTTTTCTGACCTGGTTTTTCAAGATAGACAGCTTTAACAGATACTTTGAAACACGGCTTAATTTTGAGCGTTGTACGCCCAGCGTTTCTTTCCTGACCAAATACTTATCAACGCCTGTATTGTGCTCTTCAGCCGGTTTTGATAACGACCGCATCACAACATACTTTTCCACGCGCGTCAGCAGTGGCTTAGGCGAACTTGCTTTCTTCAACAGATATTTATCAACGCCTGTTCTACTCTCAGTGCCCGATAGTGTTCTTTTTTTCGCTATATATTTAGTAACACCTGTCGCAACATGTTTTTGCTCAGACTCGGCCCGCGCTAAATATTTCGCAACACCGGTTGCCAGTGGATCAAACACGGGCTCATCCTGTGGAACCTCTTCAATTTTTTTAGGCTGCTTTGCTGCTTCAGCCTCTGCGAGCCTGTATTTTTCTGCTAAAGCCTCTGCAGCCTGTTTTTTTATGGCGATTTCTTTCTGCCACAATACATAACCGACGCGTGTTGTTGGAATTTTTGCCTTGGCCTCTTTATCCTTTTTACGCACATATAATGCCACGCCTGTCGGAATATTTTTTGGCTTCAAACTTTGTTTAACAACGTATTGCTCAACTCGGCTTATCCCTGGCTTTTCCTTTTTTAAAACGCCCTGCTTAATAATGTATTTAGAAACACGTGTTGTCGCGGGCTTATCCGACAAAATACGCTTTGCAACATATTTTGCCACCCCCGTTGCAGGGTCATGGGGATGCTTTTTTAAATATTTTTCGACTCGGGTCACTGCAGATTTGCTTTCAAGGTACTTTTCTACACCCGTTCTAGACGATACTTCTTCTACTGCTTCAGATTCTTGTCCACCTACCGCATTGTCATCAAAAGATAATTTTGGCAACACCCCAATCAAGCCTTTTATAAAACTATTTTTTTTCACCTGTAACTCCTTTGCCTTTTTCACATTCTCGAACACCACTAAATCAATACATTACCCATACGCTGTATCAATTTCAGCCAACCTCGTCGACCCGACTATGTTAGAACAATTGTGACAGATGTTGCACTCAGACAGCCAGAATTAACACTTGTCACAATTATTCTCTGAAAAAACCCACCTCAGAAAAAAGGGCGAAATAAATTTCGCCCTTTTCATCCCGCTAGCCTATAGTCTGTGTACCACACAGACTTAAACCATTTATATCAATACGAATATGCAACAATTATACGGCCGCTGCATCAACCAATTCACGAATTTCACGCGCAGACTCAGCAGGAGAAGGCGCACCATAAATAGCCGCACCGACAACGATAATATCAGCGCCTGCTTCAACAACTTGTTGAACAGTGGCTTGCTTGATACCGCCCGCAACTGAAATACGAACATCCAGACCTAAGTTGGCGATAGTTTGTAAATCACCAAATGGTGTTTGGCCGGCTGCCTGTGCATCCAATCCAGTATGAACACCGACAATCTGTGCTCCTGCCGCCGCGCCTTCTCGTGCACATTCTGCGATATCAGGTACATTGATCAAGTCAATTTGAACTTCTGCGTTGTGCGCTTTCGCCGCTTTGATAACACCGCTGATAGTCGCCATACCAGAAACGCCCAGCACTGTACAAATATCCGCACCTGCTGCATAGAAAGGGGTTGCTTCGTATTCACCTGCATCCATTGTTTTTAAGTCAACCAATAACAGATGCTCTGGAAAACGTGCTCTTAATTCTTCAACCAGCTTGATGCCATTGTATTTAATGCAAGGCGTACCAATTTCGAATATGTCGACATAAGGTGCAACCTGTTCAGCCAAAGCGACTGTTGCATCAAAATCCAGTGAATCTAAAGCCATTTGAATTAATGGTGTTGCCATATTATATGCTCCGTTTGTTACAGTTATTATTTAGACATCATACTTAACTAGCTGCAAACTCTAAATCAGTTCATAGCTCAATGTCAATTTACAAGCCTGATTTTTTACCAGATTTGTCGTCTCAGCCTGCATTGTACAGTCCAAAGACTTGTTAAATATGGAGTTTTTGTAAATATCATGAACTGAATAAAAAAACCCATGTTGTTAATTTTAAGGCCTGGTTTTGAATTCATCATATCAAGCTGCTCTATTTTCTCATACTTTTCAACTATGAGTGATGGTACCATTCAACAAACGCCCAAAAATTAAGCTAAAACTATCATATTTTCTAATCACCGAAAACCCTATGACTCCTTTTTCCGACATTAAAGGTCTGATTATTGATATGGACGGGGTACTGTGGCATGGCTCACAGCCTCTTCCAGGTCTTAACGACTTTTTTAATACCTTACGCCAACAAGCCATGCCTTTTGTTCTGGCGACCAATAACGCCAGTCTTACGGCGGCTCAATATATTGCAAAGCTGGCGTCCTTCAACATCACAGTCACAGAACAAGAGATTCTGACCTCTGGCATTGCCACAGCCTGCTATCTGGCCGAACACCACCCACCCGAATTGACACCTGTTTATGCTATCGGTGAAAGCGGCCTGTTAGAGCCTTTAGTTGAGCAAGGATTTGTGCTGACCGGCCTGGACGATATTCGCTCTGAAGTCAATAACACCGGGCCAGACATTGTCGTGTCCGGGCTCGATAGAACATTGACCTGGCAAAAACTCTCCACAGCGACCCTCAATATCCGTGCCGGCGCACATTTCTATGGCACCAATGGCGATACATCCTTACCCACTGAAAAAGGCATTACCATTGGTAATGGTTCCATTTTGCAAGCCTTGGAGGCTGCCAGCGGCCAAAAACCCACGATTATTGGCAAACCCGAACCTGTCATGTACCAACAGGCCATGAAAGTACTGGGCACCAGTCCGGAACAAACCCTGGCCATTGGCGACCGCCTGGACACCGACATTCTAGGTGCCGTCAATGCCGGAGTTCGCAGCATTCTGGTTTTATCCGGCATTTCCAGCGAAAAAGATTTACAATCTATCAGCTATTCACCCACGCTCATCATGCAAGATATTCGTGACATAACGTTAGCCCTTAAAAACCTGTAACCTGAGGAGAATCCGCATGAAGAAATTCATCAACGACACCGAAACCCTGCTCGATGAAAGTATTGTCGGCTTCGCCAAAGCCCATAGTGATATTGTTCAACTTCATACAGAACCCACGTTTATCCGCCGCAACAGCGATACCAAAGCCGACAAAGTTGTCATCATTTCGGGTGGCGGTTCCGGTCACGAACCGCTACATACAGGCTTTGTCGGCCAAGGTATGCTTGATGCGGCCTGCCCCGGTCAAATTTTCACCTCCCCGACACCGGATCAGATGCTGGCTGCGGCTGAAGCCACCGAAAATGGGGGCGGGGTATTATTTATTGTTAAAAATTACGCCGGTGACGTGATGAATTTTGAAATTGCCGCCGAAATGCTCGACATACCCAATGAAAGTGTATTGGTCGATGATGACGTTTCCCTGCCTAAAGATCACAGCACGGGCCGACGCGGCGTTGCCGGCACCTTAATCGTCGAAAAAATTGTCGGTGCAGCCGCCGAACAAGGCTACGACCTGGCCGCCTGTAAAGCATTAGGCAATAAAGTGGTCAACGCGACGGCATCCATGGGCGTTGCTTTGAGCAGTTGCACCGTCCCGGCACTGGGCAAACCCACCTTTGAATTGGCCGACGACGAAATGGAGATGGGTGTCGGCATCCATGGTGAACGTGGCCGCGAAACCCTTAAACTGGCTCCGGCCACAGAAATTGTCAAGCATCTGACCCAAGCGATTGACGAAGACCTGAGCCCCGAAAAAGGCCAGCGCATTTTATTGCATGTGAATGGATTTGGCGCAACGCCGCTGCTGGAATTACATTTAATGTATGACCTGGCCGCCCAACATTATCAACAGCAAGGCATCGAAATATGCCGCTCCCTGGTTGGCACATTCACCACATCGTTAGATATGGCAGGCTGTTCGATAACCGTCACCCTGCTGGATGATGAAATGTTGTCATTATGGGATGCGCCCGTCAACACAGCCGCATTACGCTGGAAAATTTAACCTCATCCTGAAAACGGCAAGCGCCGCGCTATGGGCGCTTGCCAGATTGCAATCACAGCTTTACATCATCACACAGATTGCTCAATCACCTTGCTAACAGCCTTTATCATCAATTGCGCCGTCTGCGCTCCGGCATCGATATGGCCTTTGCTGCGCTCACCCAGGAATGACGCACGCCCTTTCGTCGCAATCATATCGCGTGTCGCCTCTACGCCTTGTTCAGCAACCGCATTGATTTCGGCCAGCAATGTTTTTAAGTCCAGCTGCTGAGCCACGCCTTTCTGTAACGTTTCCGCCACCGGCACTAACACATCGAGCATGGTTTTTTCCCCGACATCCGCTCTGCCCCGTTTCTTGATCGACTCGACGCCGGCCATAAACGCCTCGGCAAATACAGCGGCATCAACCTCTTTGCCCTTAGCTGTCTTCGCCATCGTCACCAGAAAACTACCATATAAAGAGCCTGATGCACCGCCAATCGTGGACATGACAATCATGCCCATTTTCTGCCAGGCCGATGGCCAATCAAGACCGACTAATTCATCCTGTTTCTTACGCAGCGCCTCAAACCCCCGCTGTAAATTATAGACATGATCGCCATCACCGATTTCCTGATCCAGCGCCGTGACCTGCTCGGCATTATCATTGATAATCTGTTCCATTGCGGCAATCATTTCGGGCAAAAGAGATGTTTCTATGCTCATTAGTGCTGACTCCTGAAAAAATAGTTACCTGACAAAATTGAACTGAGAATACTCTACCTGCTTTCATACTGTCCAGCCTAATATTGCCAGTTATCACGCCTGATGCTAATCTGCACCTATGAGCACAAATCCAATCGACATCGATGTTTTATGCGTTGGCCACGCCTGCTACGACCTGATTTTTCAAGTCGATCATCACCCGGCAGCCGATGAAAAAATTTTTGCCGAGCAGCATCAA
The DNA here is from genome assembly GCA_913056195.1 of uncultured Methylococcaceae bacterium. Classification (GTDB taxonomy): domain Bacteria; phylum Pseudomonadota; class Gammaproteobacteria; order Methylococcales; family Methylomonadaceae; genus Methylomarinum. The sequence continues at coordinate 28,444 of CAJXMF010000006.1, forward strand.
GCCTGTGGTGGAGGCCCTGCGGCCAATGGCGCCGTTGCGGTCTCTCGTTTAGGTTTCAAAGCCGCCTTTGCTGGCTTTTTAGGCACTGATTTATATGGTGACCGCCACTTGTCTGAATTTCAACAGGAGAATATTGACACCACGCTGTTAATTCGCGGCCACCAGCCCACACCCGTTTCTATCATTCTGGTTAAACCTGACGGCACGCGCGCCTTGGTCAATTACAAAGGCGAAACCCGCCCCCTTTCCCGACACAGCCTGGACTTCACCCGGCTTGACTTCAAAACCGTTCTGTTTGACGGCCACGAACCTGAAATTTCAGTTGAATTGGCAACATATTGTACGCAGCAACAGATTCCGATGGTGCTGGATGCAGGCTCCATTCACAAAGGCACCCTGGCCTTGATGGACAAGGTAGACTACCTGGTCTGTTCAGAAAAATTTGCCCGACAATTTGCCGGTACGCCCGAAGCCGCCCTGTCGGTATTGGCTGAAAAAGCGCCGGTCGTCATCATTACCTTGGGGCAAGATGGCTTGATCTGGAAAACGGCCACACAACAGGGGCAATTTCGCGCATTCAACATTACTGCCATGGATACAACAGGCGCTGGCGATGCCTTTCATGGTGCGTTCAGTGCCGCCATCGCCGACAATATGAGGCTAGACGATGCCTTATATTATGCCAGCGCGACCGGCGCATTATGCTGCACCAAAATCGGTGCCAGAACCGGACTGCCTGACGGCAATGAACTGACTCAGTTTCTGAACACATACCGTTTGTAGCACCGCCGCCAACTTGTGACGAATGATACTGGCCTATATAATGGCCTGTTTTTTGTGGCCAGGAATTTGAATAAATATGGTATCAAACACAACGTATAAACCGTGTGATCTGGTTATTTATGGCGGCTTGGGCGACCTTGCCACCCGTAAACTGATTATCTCCCTGTTTCGGCTGGAAAAAGCCGGGCTACTCGAAAACGACAGCACGATTATCGCCGTTGACCGCTATAACAAAACCCGCGACGACTTTATTGCCATCACCCGTGACAGCCTGAAAAAATTCTTGAATGACGAAATTGACCCAGCCTTGTGGGAAAAATTTCAACAACGTCTAAACTACCTACAAATGGATCTGACGCAAATGCAGGATTATGGCAAGCTGAAACCACGGCTCTCACCAGAAACACATGTTTTGGTGAATTATCTGGCGGTTTCTCCTGTACTGTTCAAATCCATTTGCCATGGCTTGCAACAGGCCGGTGTTTTAAATGATGAAGCGCGTATCGTCATGGAAAAACCGATTGGCCATGACTTAAAATCCTGCATCGAAATCAATGATGTGGTCTCTGAAGTTTTTCATGAAGAACAAATCTTTCGCATCGACCATTATCTGGGCAAGGAAACTGTGCTTAATCTGCTGGCGTTACGCTTTGCCAATTCCATTTTTACCACCAACTGGGATCATAACAGTATTGACCATATTCAGATTACGGTTGCCGAAGCGGTGGGCATTGAAGGTCGCTGGGACTATTTTGACCATACCGGACAATTACATGACATGCTGCAAAACCATTTATTGCAGATTTTAACCTTTGTCACCATGGAACCCCCGGTAAACCTGGAAGCTTCCAGCATTCGCAGCGAGAAAATCAAAGTATTAAAAGCATTGCGCCCCATTACACCCCATAATGTTGAACAGGCCACAGTTCGCGGTCAATACGCGGCAGGCTTTCAACAGGCCACACCGGTACCCGGCTACCTTGAGGAAGAAGGCGCCAACCCGGACAGTGATACTGAAACCTTTGTCGCACTCAGGGTCGACATTGATAACTGGCGTTGGGCCGGTGTCCCGGTCTATTTACGCACCGGCAAGCGCATGAATTACAAACGCACTGAAATTGTTATCAATTTCAAACAACTGCCTCATAATATTTTTAAAGACAGCTATAAAAACCTGCCCGCTAACAAGCTGATTATTCATTTACAACCCAATGAAGGTATCGACATTGAAGTTCTTAACAAAATACCGGGCATTGATGGCGATATTAAATTGCAAAAAACCAGACTGGATTTGAGTTTTTCCGAAGCCTTTGAAAAAAGCAGCCTGTTCGGCGGCTATGAAAAACTGATTCTGGAAGCCCTGCGTGGTAATCCGACATTATTCCTGAGTCGAGAAGAAATCGAACAAGCCTGGGCCTGGGTCGATTCGATTCAAACCGCCTGGAAAACACAATCGCTTCATTCGACCCAATACCCTGCAGGCACTTGGGGTCCTATCACATCAGACAGCTTATTGGCACGCGACGGCCGCGCCTGGGAAGCATGAGGTAAATTACAATGGCCACACAATTTCTCTTTAAAACCCGCGACGAACTGTTTTCCAGCCTGGCACTGGCGTGTCAACGCCATCTCGATAATGCCTTAACCCAACAGCAATCAGCCACCCTGCTGGTTTCTGGCGGCAGTACACCAGCGCCGTTATATCAAACCCTGTCTGAATCCGATCTGAACTGGAAAAACATCCATGTTGCTTTAGTCGACGAACGCTGGGTCGATAGTGATCACCCCGCCAGTAACGAAGCCTTGATCAAAAAAACATTATTGATTAACCGCGCTGCGATTGCCCCGTTTACGCCGATGAAAACAGCGGCCGAAACCGCTGCCGAAGGCCAGCCTGAAACAGAACAACATTATCGTCAACTGCCTAAACCCTTTACCGTAACGATTCTCGGCATGGGCAACGACGGCCACACGGCTTCATTGTTCCCACATGCCGAAGGCCTGGATCAAGCCTTATCACCGGATTACAGCCAACTGACGGCCGCCATTATGGCGCAAAAAAGTGAAGTGACCGGCGACAACACCGAACGCTTGAGCCTGTCATTGCACGGTCTGTTACAATCTAAACGACTGATTATTTTATTAACGGGCGAAGAAAAACTGGCTGTTTTCAAACAGGCTTTAAAACCGGGCCCTGTAGACGATATGCCGGTTCGCGCTATTTTGCGTCAAACCGCTGTCCCGGTTGAGCTGTACTGGGCACCTTAACCCGCTTTGCACCCCTGCCATACCCTAACAATTTACCCATAGCCTATGTTATTGATTGCAAAGCTGGATTACTCGAAAAACGACTCAACTTTTTGCGCATTGCCATAGACAGCAACTGGAGAAAAACATGCATCCAATTATCGAACAAGTCACACAGGACATCATTGAACGCAGCCATAAGGAACGTAACGCTTACCTGAAATACATTGACGCACAGGCTGGAAAAGCGCCTATTCGCTCACACATGCAATGCGCCAACCTGGCCCATGCCTTTGCGGCTTGCCCCATCTCAGAAAAACAGGACCTGGCCGAAACGCCTAAACCCAATATCGCCATTGTTTCTTCTTACAATGACATGCTTTCGGCACATCAACCGTATAAAAATGCTCCAGACATCATCAAAGAGGCTATTCGTGAAGCCGGTGGCGTCGCCCAGTTTGCCGCCGGTGTTCCCGCCATGTGTGATGGCGTCACACAGGGACAACCCGGCATGGAACTGTCCTTGTTCAGTCGCGATTTGATTGCGATGGCAACCGCGATTGGCATGAGCCATAACACATTCGATGGCGCTTTATATTTAGGTATCTGTGACAAAATCGTGCCCGGTTTACTGATTGGCGCACTGAGTTTTGGCTATTTACCCGCTGTGTTCGTCCCTGCCGGCCCAATGCCTTCAGGGATTACCAATAAAGAAAAAGCCCGTGCCCGTCAGGCCTATGCCGTCGGCAAAATCGGCCGTAAGGAACTTCTCGAAAAAGAAGCCGCCTCTTATCACTCTGCCGGCACCTGTACCTTCTACGGTACCGCCAACAGCAATCAAATGATGATGGAAATCATGGGCCTGCATCTCCCCGGCAGCTCCTTCGTCAATCCTTACACGCCGTTACGCGACGAACTTACCCGGCAGGCTGCCCGTCAGGTATTGAAATTTACCGCAATGGGTGACGATTACCGCCCCATTGCGCGTATGGTTGACGAAAAAGCCCTGGTCAATGCCATCATCGGCCTGCTCGCCACCGGTGGTTCGACGAACCATACCATGCACCTGATCGCCATTGGCCGCGCGTCCGGTATTACGCTGAACTGGGATGATTTTGACCGCTTGTCCAAAGTGATTCCCCAACTGACCAAAATCTATCCAAACGGTGCCGCCGATGTCAATCATTTCCACCAGGCAGGCGGCATGGGCGTACTCATCGCTGAATTATTAAAACACGGGCTGCTCCATAAAGACATCCTCACCGTCGCCGACGAAAAAGGCATGGATAGTTATACGAAAGAGCCCATACTAACTGGCGTAAAACTCAGCTGGAAAGCATGCCCTGAACAATCGCGTAACCCGGATGTATTAAGCAGCGTGGAAAAACCCTTTGCACCGATGGGCGGTCTGCATGTCATGAGCGGTAATCTGGGTCGCGGCGTTTCCAAGGTATCTGCCGTCGCCGAAGAACATCAAATCATTGAAGCCGCTGCCGTTGTTTTTGACGACCAGGAAGATTTTCTGGCCGCCTTCAAACGCGGTGAACTGGAAAAAGACTTTGTCGCCGTCATCCGCTTTCAGGGACCACGTGCCAATGGCATGCCAGAGCTACACAAACTCACGCCACCACTGGGCGTGCTGCAAGACAAAGGCTTTAACATTGCCCTGGTAACCGATGGTCGGATGTCTGGCGCATCAGGCAAGGTGCCTTCTATTATTCACCTGTGTCCTGAATGTGAAATGGGCGGCCCGCTGGCGAAGGTTTTGGACGGTGATGTCATTGCCCTGAATCTTCAAACCGGTGATATTAATGTCCTGGTGGATGAGGATGAATTCAATGCCCGCACACCGATACCGAATCGCGCCAATAATCACCATTATGGCATGGGACGGGAAATGTTCGGACATTTTAGAATGGGCGCATCAACGGCCGAAACCGGCGCCTCTAATCTGTTCCCGGTCGATTAAGCCAACTATCTTCATTAAATATCTAACGGAAAGAATTATGCCAACCATTCAAGACATTATGAACACCTCCCCGGTTATTCCGGTCATGGTCATCAATAAACTCGAACATGCCGTGCCTTTAGCCAATGCCCTGGTTGAAGGTGGTCTGAAGGTATTGGAAATCACGCTGCGCACACCGGTTGCACTGGATGCCATTCGCCAAATCAAGACGGAAGTCAGCGGTGCTATCGTTGGTGCCGGCACGGTTATCAATATTGATACCTTAAACCAGGCCGTTGACGCCGGCTCTGAATTTTTAGTCAGCCCTGGCGTCACAAACAGCCTCATCGACCATGCGATCAACACCGGTGTGCCGATTCTGCCCGGCGTCGCCACCCCCAGCGAAGCCATGACACTCATGGAAAAAGGCCTGACGGCCATGAAGTTTTTCCCGGCGGAAGCGGCAGGCGGTGTACCGATGCTAAAATCCATCGGTGGCCCGTTACCGCAAATCACCTTCTGCCCAACAGGCGGGGTCAATCCTGAAAATGCCAAACACTACCTGGCGTTAAAAAATGTTGCCTGTGTCGGTGGCTCCTGGATGGCACCAGCCGACCTGGTCGATGCCGAAAACTGGGATGAAATCCGCCTGCGCGCTCAACAAGCGGCGATGATTTCCCGCTAACCGTACCGATACAATGGGTTTGTTTTCAACAAACCCATTGAACGTCTACACACTGTCTCCGACAGCGCAATCATCGTTTACATTTGCCATCGAATATCCGACTATGGTTTCATTGAAGCGGATAACCGCTATCTGGAGATTTACTCATGCCGATAAAAACCCTCATCGCCTTATTTATTATAACGAGCAGCCTGCTTAGCCATTCAACCCTTTCTGCCACTAAAGGTAACGCTCTCATGCCATTTACACTCGAATCCAAATCGTTTACTCAAGGGGGAGACATTCCCACACGTTTTACCTGTGAAGGTGATAATATCTCGCCTGAGCTCACCTGGTCCGGCGTACCACAAAACACGAAAAGCCTGGTTTTAATGGTTACCGACCCGGATGCGCCTGATCCTGCGGCACCTAAAATGACTTGGATTCATTGGTTGCTTTATAACATTCCGCCAAGCATCACTGAATTAAGCGAAAATTTTCACCCTGACAAAACGATTAAAGAAGGTAAAAACGATTGGCACAAAACGGGATACGGCGGCCCTTGCCCACCCATTGGCCGTCACCGCTATTTCTTTACGCTATACGCCCTTGATATTGTGCTGCCGGATTTAAAACAGCCCAACAAAAGCACACTGGAAAAAGCAATGGCCGAACATATTATCGACCAGGCTGAACTCATTGGCACTTACCAGAAGAAATCCTGGTTTTAGGCCTGTCGCATGTGAGTTTATTTCATCTCTTCCTTATGATATCAGGCTCACCCAAAGCAGTTTTCTGCGTGGTAGCAATATTTTCATGCCCTGGTAAGGTTTGTATATCAACCAACTATACATCCTTTTCCAGCAACCTCGTAGCGTAAGTTTGCCGGAGCTTATGCGGCCTGGCTTTCTTGTCTATGCGCAGGCCTTATCGACCAATTTCTTTAAATACGCACGGGCGGCATGCGCCTCCTTCCCTCGTTAAATAGCTAACAAAATTTTACGTCGACAAGCTTGCATTTGCGCCAGTCGCTTCCAGCTTCGGTCAGCCAGGCACGCCAGATGTTCTAATCAGAGTTGTAGTTGTATGTAGCAGGTGATGTCGGCATGGCCCTTTGTGAGAAATTCCAGAAATTCCTTTTTGGTCTTTTTCTACTTTCTTTAATACCTCAATCTGGTATCTTAGTAGTTCGGTCAGTTGGCTATATTTCTTCATAAGCGTTCTCATCTTTGGTCGGATTGGAAGAGCCAGAACTATACCGGTTGACCTCTTACAACCCTAAAAAAATGAATTGCATTTTTGAGTTGAATCCAGGATGGACAACAAGAGGATAAACAATGAGTGATGATAAGCAGAAAGTAGTTGTAACTGATATTCAGATGCCATTTATGTCAATGGTCATATTTATGGTGAAGTGGATTGTCGCTTCAATCCCGGCATTCTTTCTTCTGGGAATTATTGCTTCGATATTTATGGGAATTTTCGGTGGTATGATGATGTAGCGAGAGTTATCCACAAAAACCCTGGGTAAGTTCGCGCGCATATCATACCAATCGCTGCCAATGCCTTACATAATAACGGATTAGGTTGAATTGGCTACAAGTTGGTGAAACATTCTTCCAGAATAGGGAACAGCCTCGCAACTGGGTTCGCTGCGAGGCTGTTTTATGAAAGGGAGTTGATATGAAATAACTTGACGATTATATCCAGCTAATGGGAATGCCCGCTTTCAAGCTTATGGCCCTCTGCATCATAAAAACCACTGGAGTCATGTGATACAAAACCTAAGTGAATAAGTTTGCGCAGAAAAGGATCAGACTCATTGTCGCCGATATCAATATAATCAGTAGTTTTATAAGCGGCACGCTGATTAAAAACCTGTTTGACACGATCCGCCGCCGTAACCATTTCCTCAATCTGCCAGGTTTCATGCCTATCTTGGGTTTTTACGCTGTAGCGCATAGGCAATTTCAAGGTCACATTCCAGTCCAATTTGGCCTGACGTTTTGGGGAGACCATTACCCGCACCTGTGTCAGCGAGCAACCTTCGCCCCGAGTCGCCTCAAGCGACATCGCCTGCACTGCCGGGTCGGCTATAATCTGCCGCTTTTCAGCCCAATGTTTTGGTGCGGCGCGCGCGCCAAGGTCCTCAGGCATATACTCAATGCCTTGCGCATCTTTATCAAACCAGGTCGTCAGATGCAACGTACCGGCACCAGAACGCTCCCATTGTTCAGCCAGACCTCGATCTGGATAGACATATAACACCCGGTTACCATCACGCCACAGCTCCATATGCCATGTCTTCGTTGTTTTTTTCTTTAAATCAACGACCGTCTGTTGACTGATTATCCAGCGAGGCCATGACATTTATATGACGCATACATGACAAACTGGTGACAACAAAAAATCCTGCCCAGGAAAAACATGATCTATTCATATATTCTTAAGAAAACTTGACCTATAATGATGTTTTTAACTAACATACAAAATGAGGGTATAAAAATGAAAACCATAAACCTCTTAATTGCTGCATCGCTCGGACTTTCTTTAACCGCTTGTGACAAAGCGCAAGAAGGCGGGCAGACCGCGACAACTAATACGTCATCTGCTGCCGAACAAACTCAAGAAAAGGCTAACAATACAGCATCCACTGCTTCCGATTCATTAGCCAATAGCCTGGAAAAGGCTAAAGAAGCGGCGGGCAGTGCGGCAAGCGCAACATCTGACACAACCTCCGATATCACCGAAGCCGGTAAGAATGCGGTCGGTTCTGCTACTGACGCGGCTAAAAATGCTGCATCCACGGCCGTTGACAGTGCAAAACAAATGGCTTCAGATACCACAACTGCCGCCAGTGATGCCGCTACAGCCGCTGTCGAATCAGGTAAACAAGCGATAAGTGATGCTGCCGATAAAGCAGCCTCTGCAGCAACTGAAAAGATCAATAACGCAAAAACTGCGGTAACTGAAAAAGCCGCCTCTCTAACAGAATCAGTCAGCAAACCGGTTACTGATACAGCTGCAAAAACGTCAGAAAAAGCAGCTGCTGTAAAATCAGCCGCCGATGCATTAAATGGTTTGACTCAATAACTTTTCAGTTTATGAAATCAAGGGGATGCCTGAATCAATCTTCAGGCGACCCCAACATCTCACAGGCCAAACGCGCCATATTTTCAGATCCACCACCCGCTCCCAGCTTGGCCTTCACCTCGGCCAGATCATGCAATATCCTCTGCCGGTAATCCGCATCCTGCAACAGGCGCCAGGTTTCATCGGCCAAGGCTTGAGCATTAGCTTCATGCTGAATCAGTTCTTTAACTACCGCACGAGCCGCGACAATATTAGGCAGGCCAATAAATGGAATGTTCACCAGCATCCTGCCCAGCCAATACGTCAACATCGATAGCTTATACACAATCACCATCGGGACCTGAAGCAGTGCAATTTCCAATGACGCCGTACCTGAGGCTGTCATCAGGGCATCAGCACATTGAATCACATCATAGGGTTGCGACTTAATCACCTTGATATTGAGATCACACGCTTCAAGATAAGGTGCTAACACGGTATCAGCAATAGAATCGGCTTGCGGTAACACAAACTGCACATCGCCTATACGTTGCTTTAACAATACCGCCGCATCCAGCATCAGCGGTAACAAACGCCGAATTTCATTGATGCGGCTCCCTGGCAGCAAGCCAACGACAGGCTTTTGTGCATCCAGTCCAAATAGGTCGAAATCATCTTCCCGGCTCCGCAACGGTTTCACCTTATCGACAGATGGATGGCCGACATAACGTACCGGCACCCCCTGCTTTTCGTAATAAGGCGTTTCAAATGGAAAGATCACCGCCATCATATCGATCGCCTTGCCATAGGTGACAACACGCCCCGGCCGCCAGGCCCAAACCTGCGGACTGACATAAAACAAGACTTTGATACCGATCTGTTTGGCAAAGCGCGCCAATTTCAGATTAAATTCCTTATAATCGACACACACCAGTAAATCCGGCCGCTCATCCTGCAACAACTGCTTCATCGCGGTCAATGCCGCACGAATTTCACCATAATGGCGCAAAATTTCAACCAGACCGATAACACCAATGGCTGATGAATCCACTCTGACATCAATACCGGCCTCGCGCATTTTTGCCGCCCCCATGCCTAAGCCTTGAACGGCCGGCAAATGCTGTTTTAAATGCGTGAACATACTGGCGGCATGTTGATCACCCGACGACTCGCCGGCACTGAACACAATTTTGACCGGTTTCTGCGTCATTGATCAGGCAACCGTTTTAATCACATTAACAATGTCATGAATATTCTGCTCGCTCAACATCGGGCAAATCGGTAAGGAAAAACAACGCGCGGCGACCGAATCGGTCACGGGCAACGATACACCGGCATAATCGGCTTTAAAGACATTTTGCCGGTGCAATGGCACCGGATAATACACCGCGCAACCAATTTGTTCAGCTTGCAGGGTCTGAATAATCTGATCACGATGGTCTGACAGCAACGTATATTGATGATAAACATGCTCACCTATGCCATCTTCATAAGGCGTCTCCAATGCTAAACCGGCCATCAACGTCGAATACAAATGCGCCGCTTTACGCCGCGCCTGATTGTATTGATCAATACGTTTCAATTTAGCCCGCAACACCACGGCCTGCATCTCATCCAGGCGACTGTTATAGCCAATGACATCATGATAATAGCGCTCTTTCGAACCATGATTACGCAGCATTCTCAGCATCTCGGCAATGTCATCTGACTGCGTCACTACCAGGCCGCCATCACCGAATGCACCCAGGTTTTTACTGGGAAAAAAACTAAATCCCGCGGCATCACCCACCGATCCGGTTTGCTGACCATTGACACGGGCACCAAATGATTGCGCACAATCTTCAATCAACTTTAAACCATATTGCTCGCATAAGGCTTTAATCGCCATCAAATCAACCGGCTGACCAAATAAATGCACCGGCATAATGGCTTTGGTTTTTTCAGTGATCGCCGCTTCGATCATTTCTGGCGTAATATTGAAAGTCCTGGCATCAATATCCACAAAGACTGGTTTGGCGCCTACATATTTAATCGCTTCTGCCGTTGCGATAAAGGTAAACGCCGAGGTAATCACCTCATCGCCTTCGCCAATCCCGGCCGCTCTGAGCGCAAGATGCAACGCATCGGTGCCCGAGGCACAGCCTATGGCATGGTTAACACCCAGATAATTGGCCGCTTCCTGCTCAAAAGCCTGAACATTCGGGCCTAAAATAAACGTACACTGTTCAATCGTTTGCGCCAGCCCTTGCTCGATTTCGTCTTTGATTTCGGCATACTGGGCCTTCAGGTTAACCATGGGGATCATGTTTTTTCCTTATTCGTTTGGAGTAAATGGGTAATTTCAATGGCAGTCGCTAATGCCTTGCGACCGGCTTCGCCGGAAACCAGCGGTTTTTTCCCGGTTTGAACACAATCAACAAAATGTTTAATTTCTTCCAACAGCGCATCGCCATTTTCAAATACCGATTCTTCCGTCAAAATTTCAGGAATACCTGGAAACATTTCTTTTTCGCCAGTGCGGTGTTTAGTCAACACACGGTTCTGAAAATCGACAGCGACATACGAACAGGGTTTGAACATGCGCATTTTACGCTCCATTTTCATACTGATGCGACTCGCCGTCACATTCGCCACACAACCATTTTTAAACGTCAGTCGCGCATTAGCGATATCGGTACCTTGCGTCAGCACCGCGGTCCCACAGGCTTCCATTCTGTCAATATTTGAATCGACCAATGACAAAATAATATCGATATCATGAATCATTAAATCTAACACTACACTGACATCATTAGCCCGTGGATTAAATGGCGACAGTCTGTGTGATTCGATAAAAATCGGCTGGCTGTCCATGTCACCTAAACCCATGATGGCCGGGTTAAAACGCTCTAAATGACCGACCTGCAAAATGCACTGATTTTGCTCGGCAATCTCAATCAACTTATCGGCTTGTTCAACCGTCACCGTAATCGGCTTCTCCACCAGCACATGACTGCCCGCCTGTAAAAAATCCCTGGCGACGGCATAATGCAAACTCGTAGGGACGACAATACTCACCGCATCGACCTCGCCCAACAAAGGCTGATAGTCGGTCAACGCCTGAGCACCCCATTTATCGGCCACGTCCTTGGCTGTTTCTTCATTGATATCAACCACTGCGACTAACTCGCAATCATCCAGACCTGCATATTTTTCAGCATGAAACTTGCCCAGATAGCCCGTTCCAATGACTGCACATTTCAGTTTTGCCATATAAAAACTCAATTTATTTCACGATACAACATCATGCAGAACCTCCGCCAATCAACGATTGCCAAAGACTCACCGTGCTTTTGATGTCCGCATGACGTCCCCTCAACGTTGCTATTGTATCATCAGCATTACATTGAAATAAGCAGAAGCCAAGTATTGAACTTTAGGTATTTCTTGTTATCATGTCAGGTATGAAACGGGTAACGATCTATTTTTTGGCTTTTCTGACCTTCTGGCTATCCACATGGATGGTTACGGATATTCATGACTGGACAAAAAATAACACCAATCAAAGCCATCCCGTTTTCAGTCTGGAATCGCACACACATACCGCCGATGCGACAACCCTGGCTGACGGCCCCGATACACATCATCACTGTACCGGTGCCTGCAGCTATGACCATGGCGGCCATACCGGCCACAGCTTCCCGCCACTGACTGTTTCAACCTTTACAGCCAGCGTCGTGCGTGGCATTCAGGCGACCGAATCCTATTCGTATTATTATCATCACGACGACCCTGCATTAAGACCCCCTATCGTTTAAAACAGATTTAGACCTGTTCTCGAGTCATCAGACTCGCTTCACACTTCGATTACGCCCCCCTTGTACTTTGCTGTACACCATCCAGGCCAAAACAGATGGCCTGACAACAGTCATTACCCATACTTTTGGCATGACGGGGACGTATTCAATAACAAACTTTACAACATACGACAGAACCATGATGCACAAACATTTTGTTTATTTGCTGTTATTCGTGTTTTTCAGCCTTACCGCACGCGCAGAAACAGCCGCCCCCCATATCGTCGAGCCTGAATCGGAGCTCACGCTTAATCAGGCGCTGAACCTGGCGATAACATATAATCCCGAGCTTTCAGCCTATCTGGCCGATATCAATGCCAAACAAGGCTTGGCCTTACAAGCCAGCCTGTTACCCAACCCTCAACTCCAGGCCAGCGCCTCCAACTTCGGCAACAGCAAATTCAAAGGTTTTGATGGCAAGGTAATAACACTGGGACTGAGCCAGTTGATTGAATTGGGCGGCAAACGACCCGCTCGCAGCAAAGCGGCACAACTCGATCAGCAACTGGCTATCCGACGGTATGAAAACAAACGTTTGACCTTAATGGCGCAAACAGCCGAAGCCTTTATCCGCCTGTTAGCGGCGCAAAAAAATGTCGAACTGCAGCAAAATCTGCTGAAATTATCCAAAAATGTTGCTCATATCGCCGATGTTCAGGTCAGAGTGGGCAATGTATCACCATTACAAGCGACCAAAGCCCGAATTTCTCTGAGCTCGGCACAGATTGCTCTGCGTCAGGCGCAGCGACAATTACAAAACAGCCGCAAGCAATTAGCCGTATTCTGGGGAAATTCATCACCGCACTTTTCCTTGGCGACAGGCCGACTGGAACAGATTCAAGCGCTGCCGGAACTGAGTACATTATTAAAGCAGCTCGATAATAACCTCGACTTAAAACAAAGCCTGACTGAAATCAATAAACGCCGCGCCAACATTGACGTCGAAAAGAGCAAAGCCATACCGGATGTTACCTTAAATATTTCCGGCAATAATTATGTCAATCGAGATGATTACAACATCAATGCCGGCTTTAGTATTGAGCTGCCGGTATTTGACCGCAACCAAGGTAATATTCAATCAGCCACCCACGGACTGGCCCAGGCCAATGCCCAATACAGCGCCACGTTGGCCCGCATTCAGACCGAACTGAAAAACAGTTATCAGGCATTGAACACGGCCTGGCAAGAACTCCATATCTTGAAAGACGATGTCATTCCCAACGCCGAGCAGGCTTTTAAGTCTGCGCAAAAAGGCTATCAGGTCGGTGAATTTAATTTTCTGACCGTTCTTGATGCACAACGCACCCTGTTTCGCGTCAAGTCTCAATACCTCAACGCGCTGACGGCCTATCATCTCAACAGCATCCGTATTGAAAAATTGCTGGGACACCAACTTGAGAGCCGCACGAACAATCTACCCGGGAGCCTGTAAATGATTCGTAACTATTTGAAATTATTACTCCTTATCACGGCGACAACCTTATTCAATTCAGCTTACCTCAACCCGACCTACGCCGCTGAAGAACACGATGAGCATGGTGAACACGAGGGCCATGAACATCATCACGAAGAAGAAGCCCTAAAACTTAGCCCGCAACAACTCAAAGACTTCTCCATTGAGTTATCAAAAGCAGGCCCCGGCGTCATTCTCAAAACACTGGATTTAACCGGTGAAGTCATCGTCGAACCCAGCAGGCTATATCATGTCGTTCCACGCGTTGCCGGTGTCGTCCAAAAAGTTTACAAACAACTCGGTGATAACGTTAAAACCGGTGAAGTGCTCGCACTACTGTCCAGCCGGGAGTTAGCCAATGCCAAAGCCGAATTTGTCGCGGCCAACAGCTTACTGCAACTGGCAAACAGCAACCTGAACCGGGATCGGAGATTGTACCAGGGAAAAATCACCTCCCTCAGACAATATCAGGCTGCCAAACAAGCACAAATTGAAGCGGCTATCCGACGAAAAGCCGCCAAACAACGCCTGCTGGCCCTGGGTTTAAACCTTAAAGACATCGACAGACTGATCAAAGACCAGGACAAAGATCTAACGCTTTATGCGTTAAAAGCGCCAGCCGATGGGGTGATTATCGGCAAACATGTCAGTCTGGGTGAATTACTGGACACCAAAACACGCAGCTTCACCCTGGCCGAGCTGTCCCGTGTCTGGGTCAATCTAACCCTGTATCAAAAAGACTTACAGTCCATTAAAACGGGCCAGAAGGTCTTTATCCATAACCGTTTTAGCCAACAACCCAGGCAGATTGCACAATCCCGGATTAACTGGATCAGCCCGGTACTCGATGAAAAAACCCGAAGTGGCACGGCCCGGGTTATCCTGGATAACAGCCAAAATATTTGGCTCCCCGGCGCATTCGTTTCAGCGCGCGTCGTACTTTCTGAAACACCCGCAAATATTGTCATTCCATTGAGCGCATTACAAAACATCGATGGCAAAGACGTTGTTTTTGTACAACATGAAGATGGCGATTTTGAACCACAGGTGGTGATGACCGGCAAGCGTGATTTTAACCAGGTTGAGATCATCGCAGGCCTCAAATCCGGCCAGACCTATGTCAGCCGCAACGCATTTACCTTGAAAGCACAAGCCCAAAAAGGCGCTTTCGGGCATGGGCACCATCACTAACCGGGTTAATGACATGAATAAATTATTTGATTTTGCCTTACGCAGTCGCGTGCTTATTCTGACTTTAGCGATACTGGTACTCGCCGCCGGTTATAAGAGTTATCGGGAATTACCGGTTGATGCCTTTCCTGATGTCTCCCCTAATCTGGTGCAAATTTTTACCATTACCGAAGGGCTTGCTCCCGAAGAAATCGAAATGTATGTCACCTACCCTGTGGAAGCGGCGATGACCGGCCTGCCGGATGTTGAAAAAATCCGCTCGGTATCAAACTTCGGCCTGTCGGTGGTGAATGTCTATTTTTCCGATGATGTGGATATCTATTTTGCCCGGCAACTGGTCAACGAACGACTACAGGACGCGCGCGACCAGATTCCGGCCAGCTTCGGCAACCCGCAAATGGGGCCGATTTCGACCGGCATGGGGCTGGTTCTGTTTTATTATCTGAAAGACAGCAAGCATCTCTACAGCCTGGAAGAATTACGCACACTGCAAGACTGGGTGGTTAAATTCAATCTACAAACGGTGCCCGGTGTCACCGAGGTATTGGGGATTGGCGGCTTTGTAAAACAATTTCAAGTCGTCGTCAATCCTGACGCATTGCTGCGTTATAACGTCAGCCTGCAACAGCTCATCGCGCGGGTTCGGGCCAATAATCTGAATGTCGGCGCCCAATATCTGGAAAAAAACAGTGAACAATTCATTATTCGCTCACTGGGGCTGGCCACAGGCCTCGATGACTTGCGCCAGATCATTGTCAAAACCGTTGACGGCCGTCCGGTTTACCTGAGCGAACTGGCCGACATAAAAACCGGCGGCGCAATCCGGCGCGGTTTACAGACCTATAATGGTAAAGGCGAAGTCGTTGCCGGTATGGTAATCAAACTGTTCGGCGCCAATGCCTCCACCGTTATTGCCCGGGTTGAAGACAAAATCGCCGACATTAACAAAACTTTGCCTGACGGTGTCGAAATCGTCCCCTATTATCAACAAAAAGACATTGTCAGCGCCGCCGTTTCAACTGTAAACAATGCCCTGATTCAAGGCATTATCCTGGTCGCCCTGGTGTTGTTTGTTTTTATGGGTGGCTTCCGGCCCAGTCTGGTTGTCGCGCTGGCGATTCCATTTTCCGTCATGTTTGCCTTTATCGCCATGCGCTATTTGGGGATGTCAGCCAATCTGATGTCACTCGGCGGCCTGGCCATTGCCATTGGAATGATGGTCGATGGCACCATCGTCATGGTAGAAAATGTCGACCGGTTGATGCACCAGTCGCCAGCCGATGAACCTCGATTGCGTGTTGTCGCACGCGCCTGTCGCGAAGTCGGCCAACCGATTCTGTTTGCCATTGCCATTATCGTCATCGTCTTTTTACCCTTGTTCACATTGGAAGGGGTTGAAGGCAAAACCTTCCGTCCCTTAGCCTATACCGTGGCCTTGGCCATGCTCGGCTCACTTATCTATGCACTGCTGCTGGCGCCGGTGTTATCCAACCTGCTGATGCGAAAAAAAGCCAAACGCGGCGACCGGAAAGACGTCGATGAGCGCATTCTCGCTGCCTTGCTTAAACCCTACCGGCCGGTGTTGCACTATTTTGTCAATCACCGCAAATTTGCCATTGCAACCGCCGCTGGGCTATTGTTTGTGGGCGGACTCATCTTCCCATTCCTCGGCTCGGAATTTACCCCTAAATTACAGGAAGGCACGATTGTTGTCCGCCTGACCATGGCCCCATCCATTGCCATCAGCGAAAGTAAACGCAATACACTGATCGTCGAACGTAAACTGTTAAAGATTCCGGAAGTGAGCGGCGTCACCAGCCGAATCGGCCGGGGCGAAGTCGGCGCGCATGCCGACCCCATCAACTCGGCGGAAATGTATGTGCTGCTAAAACCTGAAAGTGAATGGCGCGACCCCGGCAATCAGGCCTTGATTGAACATGATATTCGCCAGGCCGTCGCTGAATTACCCGGCATTCAGGCCAATCTGACGCAGCCGATTGAAATGACTGTCGATGAATTGCTGGAAGGCGTACGTGCCGAACTGGCGATTAAATTATTTGGCGAAGACTTAGGCGTACTCAAACAAAAGGCAGATGAAATCTCGGCGCTGATTCAAAACGTTCAAGGCGCTGCCGATGTGCAGGTGGACCAGGTTTCCGGAACGCCGCAGCTGGTCATCAAGCCTGATCGGCAAGCGATTGCCCGCTATGGTTTGAACGTGCAGGATGTGCAGGAAATCATCCGCAGTGCTATCGGTGGAGTGACGGCAGGTCAGGTTTTTGAAGGTATCCGGCGTTTTGACATACTGGTACGTTATCGTGAACAGGACCGGAACACAACCGAAGCGATCCGCAATTTATTGATTACAGGGCCTGATAATATTCAAATTCCGCTGGCACAAATCGCCAGCATTGAAGAAATTGTCGGCCCGCGTCAAATCACCCGGGAAAACAACCAGCGTTTTATTACCATTCAAGCCAATGTCATTGACCGGGATATCGTCTCCTTTGTCGAAGAAGCACAGAAAAAAATCGATAACGCTATTCAACTGCCACCGGGCTATTTCACCACCTGGGGCGGCCAATATCGCCTGCAACAGGAGGCCAACAAACGGCTGGCTTTTGTGATTCCCGTCACCTTGCTGATTATCACCCTCCTGTTATACAGCAGTTTTGGCTCCCTCAAAAATGCGGCGTTAATCCTGCTCAATATTCCACTGGCACTGGTGGGCGGTGTGATTGCCTTATGGATTACCGGCCAGAATCTCTCGGTTCCGGCCTCGGTAGGCTTTATCGCCTTATTCGGCATCGCCCTGGAAAACGGCATGGTGTTGGTGACCTATCTAAACCAACTGGTGAAAGATGGCTTAACCGTCGATGTCGCCTCAATTAAAGCCGCCAGCCTCAGACTACGGCCGGTGTTGATGACCGCTGTGACCACAGCATTAGGTCTGATACCCTTATTGCTGGCGTCAGGAACCGGCTCTGAAGTCCAAAAACCGCTGGCAACCGTCGTCGTTGGTGGCTTGATAACCTCAACCCTGTTGACATTGTTGGTAATTCCGGCGTTATATAAATGGTTTATTCCCGAGCATTTGTTAAAGCCGGACAATGATATTGAAAGGCCGCATCACTTATCAGAAGAGTAATGGGGCATGCTGTCGTCGAGGCAACGCATAGTGCCTCGACGACACACAAAAAATGCGATCTATTAACCTATTGGAGGACTCTCATGTCTGAACATCACTCTCACACACCGTCACCCTGTTGCTGCAGCGACAATGAGAGTCAAGAAGACGTTGTGCCTTCTACACATCAAGGCGGCAAAACCTTCAAAATCGAGGGACTCGATTGCGTTGAAGAGGTCACCATTTTAAAATCAGAAATCGGGCCGCTGGTGGGTGGTGCAGAAAACCTGGCCTTTGACGTCATCAATGGTCGCATGACGGTGTTAAATACAGCCGCCCCGATTGATGATCAAACATTAATCAAGGCCATCACGGCAACCGGTATGCGCGCGACGCGCTGGCACCCCGATAGTGCCAGCGAACCGCAGCGTAAAAGCACGCAAACACTTTACGCCAGTTTAAGCGGCATAATGATTTTAGCCGGGATTTTAATTCACCTGGGATTGTCCGGTGCCTATCAAGATGCCTGGCAATGGCTGTCGCAGCCCGAACAATGGTATTTTTCCGGACGCGAGCTTATCGCTTATCTTGAACAGCTGCTGCTCAAACACGAATCCCAACCGCTGCCAATAGCTGAAAAAGCCGCCTACGGCCTGGCTATTTTATTGGGTCTACGCCATGTCATCGTCAAAGCGTTTTATGCGCTTAAACGATTGCGCCCGGATATGAACCTGTTGATGGTGGTTGCCATTACCGGTGCATTGGTGATCAATCAATGGTTTGAAGCGGCGACGGTCAGTTTTTTGTTTGCCTTATCGCTGGCGATCGAAAGCTGGAGTATTGGCCGAGCGCGCCATGCGGTTGCCACATTGCTGGATCTGGCGCCCAGTTCGGTCATCGTCAAAACCGATGACGGCCAGGAACACACCCTGCCCGCTGCCGAAGTTCAGCCCGGTACGGTTTTTGTGGTACGGCCGGGTGATCGCATCGCCCTGGATGGTATCGTCTCGGTCGGCGAAGGCAGCGTCAATCAGGCGCCGATCAGCGGTGAAAGCATGCCTGTTTTCAAACAGCCCGGCAACGAAGTATTCGCCGGCAGCATCAATATCGACAGCCTGTTGCAAATCCAAGCCACAAAAGCGGCCACCGATACCACCCTCGCCCACATCATCCGGCTGGTGGAAGAAGCCCACAGCAAACGTGCCGAAACCGAACAATGGGTGGAAAAATTCGCCCGCGTCTATACACCGCTGGTCATGCTGCTGGCTCTGGCGGTTTTTCTGATTCCGCCACTCGTGTGGCAGGCTGAATGGCAGCAATGGCTGTATCGCGCCCTGGTCTTACTGGTCATCGCCTGCCCTTGCGCACTGGTCATCTCCACCCCGGTCAGCATCGTTGCAGCCCTGGCCTCTGCGGCACGTCACGGCGTTCTGGTCAAAGGCGGTATTTATATTGAACAACCCGCACACTTGAAGGCGATTGCCTTCGATAAAACCGGCACCTTGACGCAAGGTAAGCCCGAAATTACCGGCGTTTATCCTTATAATAACCATACCTTAGAAGAAGTTATCAGCCGGGCCGCCGCCCTGGAATCGGGCAGTCATCACCCCTTGGCCACGGCCATTGTGACTTACGCACAACAAAACGACATTCGGGTTGAAACCGGCAGCAACATCGCCGCCATTGCCGGCAAGGGCATCACCGGCCGTATCCAGGACACGTTCTTCTGGCTCGGTTCCAGCCGTTTTCTGAGCGAAAAAGCCTCTTCTGCAAGCGATATTCTGCATCATGCTCAAACCCTGGAACAACAAGGGCAAACGGTGATTGCGGTCGGCAATGATCGTCACGTGTGCGGCCTGATTGCTTTAGCTGACCAGCCGCGCCCCCATGTCAAACAGACATTACAGCATTTACGCAAAGCCGGCATCGAACACCTGGTCATGCTCACCGGTGATAATAAAACTACAGCCGAAAATATTGCTCGTCAAATGGGCTTGAATGAAGTCTATGCCGAATTGTTGCCAGAGGATAAAGTGACTCGCGTGGCTGAATTGACTGAACGCTATGGCGAGGTCGCTATGGTGGGCGATGGCATAAACGACGCCCCGGCACTGGCCCGAGCGAGTGTCGGCATCGCCATGGGTGCCATGGGCTCCGATGCGGCCATCGAAACCGCCGATATCGCCCTGATGAGTGATGATTTGCAGAAATTGCCCTGGCTGATGCGGCATTCCCGCCGAACGCTGGCGATTATTCGGCAAAATATTGTCTTCGCCTTAAGCGTTAAGGCCGCCTTTGCGGTGTTGGCTTTTGCAGGCCTGGCAACCTTATGGGAAGCGATCGCCGCAGACACCGGCGCATCATTATTAGTGGTGGCCAATGCCTTACGCTTGCTACGCAGCCGCTTGTAACGTGCTCAGATGTTTCAATCATTCCGGGTTTCGCTACCCCGTATCAATAGCCTGCAGTTCATTGATCTCCATGTCGCCTTGTTTGGCGAACACATGAGACAAAGCGCCGCTGTGACGATCCGTGAGCAGAAATGCCTGGCATGGCATTCCCAGGCAGAATCCACACTGCCATTAAGTTAAGAGATAATCCTGGTTCCAAAACGGAGATTCCGGGAACAAGAAAAGCCTTGTAAAAGGTAGGGGGGATAAGCGTAGCGCATCCCCCCTACAAGACTGTTACCTTTTCTAACCCGACATCGAATGCAACAGGTAAAGTAAAAGGCCATCCCATCAACAAAACAATTCAATTGAAAAAAGGGCTGCCTATCACACAAGCCTGAAGATTCTGAATGTCCTGGATTAAGACAACATTGCTTTGAAGCACTGTCCATATGGGAAACGGACAAAGGACTGAAAAAGAGAATCGAGTTGATGAATAAAATCAGGAAGGAAGGACGGCCGGAATGTGTGACACATCCCAGCCGGACTTAAACCATATCGAACAGTCCGAGCGGACCGATTGTGACATCGTTCTCATACGGAACGCATGAGAACGATGAGAGACTATTTCTAAAGATAATTAGAAATCGATTTGTGCCCGTAATTGGAAGGCATTGTAGTTAGTACCAACCACTGTGGGTTTCGCGGTACCATGAGACCAAACATAGTTCGCCATGAATTTAACAGTAGAATTTGGATACCAGTTCAAACCAATGGTTGAGTTGTGGCGGATACCACCTTGCACAGCATTAGTAGGATTAGGAAAATCGGCTGCACCATTAGCCGATAAATCCAGATAGCTGTAACGATAAGCCATTTCAAGAGCACCCCAACCGCCTTTACCTAAAGGACGTGCCGGCTTAACCCGAGTAAAGGCCCCTTCATGTTTCTTATAACGACGGGATTCACCGGTGACAAACCAACTGGCAAATCCATACCAGGCATCAAAATTAGCATTCTGTCCGCCAGGATTGGCATTAACAACATGCGCTCTCATGTATTCGCCCTGTAATGCAAATGGCCCGTACACACCGGATGCTTCTAAACCAAATTTAGTAGTGTTATCAACATGAGTAAATGCGGGTTGCCCTGTAAAGTTGCTGGCTCTATGTTGCTCAGGTCTAGCTTTAAATTTTAAATTATTATTAGATGCTGAATAATATCTTTGTTCTACCGAGGCTCCGAAATGCAAGACTTCAGTTTTGGTTACGATGGGTGCTAAAGTGATCCGTCCGGCGAATGCCTGGCTGCCTAATGCTTTATCACCGCCTTTGCCAATATTCCTATTGTCTTTATTGACATCATTTCCATACCAGCCGCCCCAGAATGTCCAGACGCCTTCCTCACCGAGCTCTCCATGACTTTTCAGACTGATACCAATGGCCCGCTCAGGAACCAATGATTGGGTCAAGCCCCTCTCCATAAAAGTCAGGTATTTACTACTGTTAATATATTCCAGACCTAAAGGCTCTTTATCATTACCGACGGTGATAATCATAGGAACCGGCAGGTCAAACATTTTTTCCAGACCGGTATAGGCAATCCAAGCGTCTTTAATGGTACCTTTACCACCGAAATCATAGGCGAATTGATATTTAAAATCATGGAAAACTTTGCCTTTCATGTGGATCCGGAAACGGTGCAATTCGCTACCATTTTGATAATTGCTACCAGCAATGTTGTTACTATTACCGCTAAACCAGCCGGTATCGACCATCATCCGGCCGCCGATGCCCATGGAAAAATCGCCATCGGTGGATTTAATTTTTAAATGACCGCCTTTCAATGAAACGCGCACTTCATTTTCAATGGCTTTTTTGGCGACTTGAGAATCCTCTTTAGCCAGTTTGCTCAATTTTTTGTACTGAGCGTGATTAATTGCCCCGTTTTGCAACAAAACATCAAGTAATTGTTCATTACTTAAGCCTGCCGCAGCGTCAACCGACATTAAAGAAGCCGTTGCCAGAACCAGCGCACTGGCTGAGCGTTGTATCTTTTGTTTCATAAATAACCCTTGGTAGTGTGCAAAAAAAACAAACGTTGTTAATTCGCGACAAAGGATAAATGAACAATATGACAGGATTATGACAATTTTATTTTTTGTTTTAATTCTTGACAAAAATATGCTGGTTTTAAGCCAAAACCGCAAGAGGAAGAAGGCTTTTGGCCCGGATATTTCATGATTATTCATTGCTCCCAGGCCTGAGCATAAAAAACGAGCAATCCGTAGAGTGGATAAGCGCAGCGCATCCACCGAACAGGCAAACTCCGGCTTGGGAACGAGCTAACGAGCTAAAACACAGGTGATTTGGAGGCATTCATTGTTCGCTGGATACCGGCGTTCCCTGTGGTAAACATCTTGTTGCTAAAAAACTATGCAGTTTATCCCCCGTAGGAGCGACTTTAGTCGCGATCAAACCACAACCCATTCCTTGTTCCCACAGAATTTGGACACGATGAAAATCAGGAATTGAGGATATTGTTGCGGTGCGTCGCAATCAGACGCCATTTATCGATACGCTTTAATTTTTTGATGCCGCTTTCCCGGCGGGTGGCGGAGCTTCGGTTATGTCCAGCTTCCACATAGACGACTTGTTGTGGTTGTCGCCCTCTAAAATACTTGGCACCCTGGCCATTTTTATGCTGTTTAAAACGTTGGGCGACATTTTTGCTAATGCCGGTGTACAGCGTTCCATCGCTGCATAAAATCATATAAACCGACCATTCCACGACCGTTTAGTCCTTTTTTTCACCGGCAAATTTAATATTGTAAAAAGCCGCACACGCCGATGCGACCACAATAAAGCCATAGCGGGTGATATACATTAACAGCTTGCTTTGGCTATGTATTGCCGCGTCTTTCAGACTTGGCGTTACAAACCAGGTCCAGGAAAAGGCGACCGTCAAATAAATCACTAATCCAACAATCGCCCAGTTGACCGGATCACGGCCGGTTTTTTGAGCGGTAAAGTAATACCATACGGCAAAAGACGCCGCGACGATGGAACTCAGCATGTTTTCTCTCCTCTTGTTTTTATTGTCTGATGTAACCTGAATAACCCACAAAACAACCTGTTTACGCCATTATATTTTATCGACGCAAAAATTCCTCAACACCTTTATTAGCCAGTTGATCGGCTTTTTCGTTTCCGGCATCACCGGTATGGCCACGCACCCATTCCCATTCCACTTGATGTCGTTGCAGGGCCTCATCGAGTCTTCGCCACAGGTCTTCATTTTTCACCGGCTTCCTGGCGGCGGTTTTCCAGCCGCGCTTTTTCCAGTTTTCCATCCACTCGGTAATCCCTTGCAGGACATATTTGGAATCGGTATAGAGCTTGACGTAACACGGCCGTTTCAGGGTTTCAAGCGCTTGTATTGCGGCCATCAACTCCATACGGTTATTGGTGGTTTTCGCTTCACCACCGTGCAGGCTTTTCTGATTATTTTTATGGGAGAAATAAACCCCCCATCCACCCGGCCCAGGGTTGCCTTTACAGGCGCCATCGGTATAAATCGTTACAATATCGTGCTCTGTCATGATTGCTCTTGTCGTTGCTCCATGCCTTGTCTTGCCGCCGGGACAAAGCGCGGTCTGGCTGTTTTAATCTTGCCCACCGGAATCAGTTTGTAGGTGCGTTTTACCGCTTTCAATCCATAGGCCATGGCGGTCAGTGGTTTAATGCCCCAATTAAATTCACCCGACGTCATCGTAAAGGTATCGACGTTGAATTCAACATGATTGAGCATTTCAAAATTCATCAGTTTCAGCCAGTCCAGCATGCGCCGACGGCTGATAAAATGGCTCAGCCAGGAGTCAGCCAGTTTGATGTCCAGCAAATATTGATAGCGCACCGACAGACTCAACGGGTTAAAATTCAGCACGACCAGCTCGCCGCCGGGCTTCAATACCCGGTCAATTTCTCGCAGGGTATAAAAACGATGGGCATCAAATTCCAATAAATGCGGCAAAATAATCAAATCCATTGAGGCCGTTTGCATGGGCAAGGCGTAGGCGCGCCCTTGTATCAGCAACGCCTTTGAGCAGCCTTTATTCTCACGGTCTAAAATAACGAATTGCCGGTATAAATCACAATCGATAAATTCCTGTTCCCAATCAAGCCCCCCGACTTGCAGAATCCATTGTCTGCAGCTCACGCTAATCGCCCGCTGTAAATATTGCCCTTCCATCGTCTTGAGCAGCTTTCCCCGCGGCGTTTGATAAAGATCAAATAAAAAATTTCGTTTCATATTAGAGCAATGCTAAGGATCCTGGCTTTATCCGTCAACGCGAAAAACTCGGGTCGTTATTCGGTACTTGCTTCACCCATTGACGGTCACTATTGAAGAATCAGCAACAGGTGCTGCAAGTGCTCTGCCGCCTCAACACCCAAATCGGTCAAATAACCGCCATCCTGCTGGGTCACGATGCCTTTTTCAAACAGACGTTCAGCGGCAGCCGCCGCTTTAGGATTGGTCTGTGTATGCACCTTAATGCCTTCCTGAGTAGACTCCAGATTAAACAAGGCCAATAAATTTATTTCATCAATTATTTCCGGACTCAACGCCATTATTTTCTCCAGTTATTAAGTAAGACCTGAATCTGTGACGATACTACGATACAGGTAAAGAATTTCTTGTTCCCGCCATCCTCGGTGAAAATGCATACGAAACGTTTCTCAAACTCGGTTTGCATTCCCACTCAGAAGTATGGAAACGAACAACTTTTTTAAAACTTCCGGCTCACTATACACTGATTTATATTGGTCTCGCTATTTAAGAATCGCTCACCGCTTTGCGTTGCCGTCACACGTTTGTCATCTTGTCTTGGTAACGTAAGTCAATATTATGGTTTCAGGTTGATATAAAGCTACTGTGTTGCATTCCAACGATTTACCCGAATTACAGCGTCTGCAAACGCTAATCCAACAATCATCCCATCCGCAATTATCCTCCCGGGAGTTATGCCGCATCAATGATGAAAACGCCACGTGGCCCGTTTATGCGGTAAGCCTGGGCAATCTGGACAAATCGTTACCGAGCATCACCTTTGTTGGCGGCATTCATGGCCTGGAGCGTATCGGCACACAGGTGGTTCTGGCCTTTCTGGAAACCCTGCTGGAACGTTTGAAATGGGACAAAGCGTTGACCAATGTGTTGCAATTACTGAACATTCACTTTATTCCATTGGTCAATCCAGTCGGCATGTTGCGGCATACCCGCTCTAATCACCAGGGCATTGATTTAATGCGCAATGCGCCGATTGACAGTCACGAAAAAACGGTCTGGCTGGCCGGTGGTCACCGCCTGTCGCCGCTGCTGCCCTGGTATCGAGGCGAAGAAAACCAGCCCATGCAAGAAGAAGCACAGGCGTTATGCGATTTTGTGTTGCAGGAAGTAACCCCCAACCCGTTCAGTGTCGTATTGGATTGTCATTCAGGCTTTGGTTTTCATAATCATATCTGGTTTCCCTGGGCAAAAAGCCGCCTGCAACCGATTCAACATTTAGGTGAAATCTTTTATTTGCGCCAGCTGTTTCAACAAACCTATCCATACCAGAATTACCGCTTCGAACCACAGTCTCAACATTATTTAACGCATGGCGATTTATGGGATTACCTTTATTTGCAGTCATTAAGCAGCAGCGGGATTTTTTTACCCTTGACCCTGGAAATGGGCTCCTGGCGCTGGATTCGCAAAAACCCGCTGCAACTTCTCAAAATACAGGGCTTGTACCACCCGATAAAACCCCATCGCATCAACCGGGTTTTGCGCGGCCATCTGGTGCTGATGGATTTTTTAATCCATGCCACCGCATCCTGGCAGCATTGGCTGGAACAAGGGGAGCGTGAATCCATGTATCGACAAGCGATGGCGCTATGGTATGAAAAATAAAACGCAAGACTGTTTTGTGTTGATCCGAGGGCTAATACGAGAATCACGCCATTGGGGTGATTTTACCGATGAATTATGCAGAACGTTCCCCGATATGCCGGTGTTGACCCCCGATATTCCGGGCAATGGTAAGCTGTTTAAACAATCCAGCCCGCGCAGCATAGCGGCGATGACCGATGCACTGCGCAAGCGGCTCGGCTATCCTGCAAATATTCATTTAATCGCTATTTCGATGGGCGGCATGATTGCGATTGACTGGATGCAGCGCTATCCGCAAGAAATCCGGTCAGCCGTGCTGATCAATACCAGCGTACGTCCATTGGCGCCGTTTTATCAGCGCTTGCGTTGGCAGGTCTATCCGGCCATTTTTAAACTATTGCTGCAAAAACCAGATAACCGTGAACACAGCATTCTGAAACTCACGGCCAATTTAAAGCGAAACGCTCCTGACATCCTGCGGCAGTGGCGGCAATGGCAACATCAATGCCCGGTTTCCCCAGCCAATGCCCTGAATCAATTATATGCTGCGGCCCGTTTCAAAATTGGCAAACAAAAACCTGCCATCCCCATTCTGGTCGTTTGTAGCCAAGCCGACCGCCTGGTGGACTATCGTTGCAGCCTGGCATTACAACATTTCTGGCACACCGATTATCGTCAACACCCGACAGCAGGCCACGACTTGCCGCTGGATGACCCGACCTGGCTCACCGAAACCATTCGGGACTGGCAGCATCATCAAAACAGCACGAATTTTAATCCCGACATACGCCTGACATATTGAGCGGTTATTCTAAGCAAACACTTCATTGAATAGAATTATGATTGATACCCAGAAAATATTGCACGAGACCTATCCCGAGCTGAAAATTGGCAAGCACAACAAGGCTGTTCATAAGCTGTTGAAAAAACTGCTGCATGAAGATGACTTTAATCGCTTTATTCAAAAGCATCAACACCTTAAAGGCTTTGCCTTTTTGGATAAATTACTGCGTCATTTTCAATTCAGCTATCAGGTCAGCGCTGAATCCTATCGTCATATTCCCGCCGAAGGCCGCGTGTTGATTGTCGCCAACCATCCGATCGGAACGCTGGACGGCCTGGCGTTGGTCAAAATGATTCGCTCGGTGCGGCCGGATGTGCGGATTGTGGTCAACCGCGTGTTAATGCATATGGAGCCATTGCAATCGGTTTTTCTGCCGGTCGATGTGTTGTCTTCCAAAAAATCTCACAAAAACGCCTATCAGCGAATGATGGAGGCGCTGGAAAATGAAGAAGCCTTAATTTTTTTTCCGGCGGGCGAAGTCTCTCGCATCACACCTAAAGGGGTGCGTGATGGTAAATGGCAAAAAGGCTTTTTAAAGGTCGCGCGCAAGGCCCAATGCCCGATTTTGCCGATTCATATCAAAGCCAGCAATTCTGCCGTGTTTTATCTGACCTCCATGCTTTACAAGCCGATGGGCACCCTGCTTCTGACGCATGAAATGTTTAACAAAAACGATCAGGAAATCGTCTTTAAAGTCGGCGCGCCCATTCCCTATCAGGCGTTTGCGAAAAGTCCGCTGGCGGATAAGGAACTGTGCCAGAAATTTCGTAAACACGTCATCAACCTGGGCACGAAAAAAGCCAAACCGCTGTTTAAAACCATCGAAACGGTCGCTCACCCGGCCAATACCAAAGCGATTAAAAAAGCCCTGTATCAATCTCGCCTGCTCGGCGAAACCCGCGATAACAAGAAAATTTTTCTGTATCAATACACGGATGATTGTCCGGTGATGCAGGAAATCGCTCGCTTGCGTGAACTGACCTTTCGCTGTGTAGAAGAAGGCACGGGGCAAGCGCAGGACATGGATGCCTACGATGTGTATTACCAGCATCTGGTGTTATGGGATGATACCGACCTGGAAATTGTCGGCGCTTACCGTATTGGAGAAGGTCGGCAGATCATGGAACAACAGGGCATCAGCGGTTTTTACAGCTATACCCTGTTTGATTTTTCCGCATCGTTCCAGAGCTTGTTACCCTACAGCATCGAACTCGGTCGCAGTTTTGTGCAACCGCGGTATTGGGGACAGCGCAGTCTGGATTATTTATGGTATGGCATCGGCGCCTATTTACGCGACAAGCCCAATATAAAATATCTTTTTGGCCCGGTCAGTCTCAGCAATGCCTATCCTGAAGAGGCCAAAGAAGCCATTGTCAGCTTTTATCAGCATCAATTCGGCAGCGACCAAAAACTGGCTCAGGCACGCCAGCCTTTTGTGCCATCAGACACATCCCGCCAATTTGCTGAAAGCCAATTCTGTGATGATTATAAAACCAGTTTTAAAATCCTGAATCGTGAACTTAAAAAGCTGGGTGTCAAGGTACCGACCTTGTACAAGCAATATGTAGAGTTATGCGAAGACCACGGCTGCCGTTTTATTGATTTCAATATCGATCCGGATTTTAATGATTGTATCGACAGCCTGGTGTTAGTTGAGCTGGATAAAATCACCGCCAAAAAACGCCAGCGTTATATTGGCTGATACGGTTTTAACAGGCTTTGTTGTGAATATTCCGAACATCGCTTCTCTCTTGCAGATATGTAGGTACGATTAGCGTTAGCGTAATCGTACAAATGCCACAACCGCCAATCTCCGATTACGCTAAGCTAATCGGAGCTACGACGCTGATAAACCATTGCATTCCAACTCAGCACGAATTACCTGGCATTCAGCTTGTTTAACCCAATCGCCTCCTGGACTTCATCCCACAAGGCTTCATACGCCGCATAGGATCGACTTCGGGGCATAAACTCGCCGACGGGGTTATGCTCCAAACCCATGCGTTCGACTTCACTGGCATAAGGGATAACGGTTTGGCAAATATCCGGGTGTTTTTCCTGCAAATTCGCCATAATATCCCGATGCATGGTTTTACGTCGATCGGCCATCGAGAAAAAAGGCAATAGCTGAAGCTGTTTGAGCTTATTGTCCTTCAGATGTTTCTTGAGCAAATCCAGCGTGCGTAATGACAGCGTGGTTGGAATAATAGGCGATAACAAAACATCCGAGGCGGAAAAAACAGCTTCCGACAACAGAGAAATATTCGGCGGACAATCTAAAAAAATCAACGGGTATTCCTGCTGCAGCGGCTTTAATAATTTTTTCAGTCGCGCGGTGGGTTTTTTCGCCTCATCCAGCACCAGATCCAGATTACGGAACGAAAAATCCGCCGGAATTAAATCCAGGTTTTCAAAATCGGTGGCCTTGATCAAGTCATCCAGGTCGCGTTCTCCGGCGACCACCGCTTTACTGCCGCCTTTTATTTTAGGTTTTATGCGAAAATAAAAACTGCTTGCCCCTTGTGGATCCAGGTCCCAGATCAAGGTTTTTATCGACATTTTAGCGGCAATATAGGCCAGGTTGACGACAGTTGCTGTTTTACCGACCCCGCCTTTAATGTTGTAACATGCAATAACCGTCATGCTTTATCTCCTGAGCCTTTGCCAGCAAATAGTTTTTGAAAGTGCTTATGGTTTTGTGCGCTCTTAAAACAAGCAAACTGGTGGTCAAAATCCTGCCGTGCAGCAACCTTCAAGGTATCGAGATATTGTATCAAAACCCCCATCGCCAAAATCGTATTGCTGTCAGCCCCCTCAGTCAACATCTCATCGCTGAATTGTTTTATGCTGACTTCCTGCACGTCATAATCCTGAAAGTCACCCAAGACCGATTGGAAATCTTTTAGGGCTCTGATACAGGGTTTAATTTTGTCTTCAGGATATAAGGTCTGAAAAAACTCCATTAAATAACGTAATTTTTTGCTGGTTTTGCGTAACTCGTGCAAAGACTCTGCCGGGGACTCGTCATCGATGCACTCCCCTTCTTTCAGCAAACGCTTATACATTTTCCAGATACGTTGATCCGCCAAATATTTTATCGTGCCGGTTTTTTTGGTTTTAAACAGTTTTGCCGCGTTCAAAAACTCTTCCCAGGCGACGATTTGCTGTTTATAACGATCGCTCTGTAATTCTGCCGCCATTTTTTGCTGCGCCTGCTTTTGTTTTGTTTTCAAGAAATGATAAAACGGCGTCAGTTCATCATGCAGTGTTGGTGGCAAAACCTGTTTGTAGTTTTCGTAATTGAGCAAGTACACATCCAGATCCCGCGTTGGCCCTGTGACCTGCCCAAGCCAGGCAAAGAATGGCGCATATTGCTGCACGATGGCCTCCGGCAACACTTTTTTAAACACGCTGAACGCCGCACGTGTACGCCTGACGGCCACCCGAAAATCATGCAAAAATTCGCTGTCGATATCTTCTATGGTTCCCGCTTCATTCGCTTTCAGATTTTTCAGTAAATGTTTGAAGATAAGCTGGCAGACCTCTTCAACCGATTGTTCGGGTTTCAGCTTGATATTCAGACCGGACTGGTAGTCGCCGGATTTTCGTCCCTGTTGCGCCAGCGCCACATAAAACGTTGCTGCATTATCCACCGGCTTCAACTTGAAAGCTTTCTCAAGCAGCGTATCTACCTTCCGAGCAGCTTTGTCATAGCCTTTTAAAGGATAGAGGGTTAATTTATGTGGCAGGGTTTCAAATTCTTCCAGTTTCAGACGTAAAACCGTTTTTTCGTCATCATTAAGAATACTGATCCAATACAACTGATGTGGAAGCTGACATAACGGCAGCAAAGCGCGCATTTCCAACGGCTTGGTGATCAGGTTTTTGACCTCTCCTTCCGGAAACTGGCCCGCAAATCGCGGGACGTCGTCCATTTTCTCGGAAGCCAGATAATGCCCTTGCTTCCGATGAATAAGACTGAACTGGCTGCTACTTTTAGACTGATTGAATTCGGCAATCATTTTGGCATTAAAAAGCCGCCAGTCGAAACTGTCATAAAACGTTTTAAGACTGTAACACTGCTCAATGATCTGAACATTCAGATTTTTGCCCAGACGGGAAAAGAATTTTTTGGCCGACAAATTAGCCGGTAATTCAAGATACAGCGGAATATTACTCATGATTGGAAGGTATCCTTAACTTCAATTGAAAACAATGCCAGCAGCAAAACAGGCCTATGTGACACAAAGATTCTGAATTCAGTTTATATCAGAATGCAACCATTCAAGTGCAAATATTCAAAACGCCTCTCAATATCGCCTTCTCTCAAGGGTAGAAGGCCAGGATGAGGGTATCAAACAGCAGGAGGCTCTAAATATTTACGGTCAAGTAATGTTACCGAAATTAGATAAAAAATTGATGACAATCGAAGATATCTCTTTGCTGGAAAGGTAAAACCTTCTTTTTGCAGGGTTTCACCCTTCCAGCCATTGACGACAACGCCATTTTTATACGAATAGATAAGGCTTACACCTCACCCAACAAAAAATGGCTGTGCTGTATTAAATTAAGCCGCTTTTTTGATGACTTTTTTAGCGACTTTGCTAACCGATTTCTTGTTTTTAGGTGCTTTTTTCAAAGCTTGTTTAGTGATTTTTTTAGATAATGCTTTCACTTTTTTCTTGGCGACAATTTTTTTGGCAACGGCTTTTTTGGCCGCTTTACTTGCGACTTTTTTGACGACTTTCTTTTTTAATGCTTTAGACATGACTTAACCTCATTAATAATAAAAATAATGCCGCTCGACCAACCCGCATAAGCGCGCGAACGACCTTTCTCATCCCTGCCAATAAATATGACAGAAGATAAAAAATTTATTACCATTGGTAATAAATTATGGTCATTGTATTGAAAAAAGTATTTTGTAGCAACACTTAAAAATCGCTGCGATATAATTAGTTTCCCATACACGTTCAACCGACAGAGTCTGCTATGACATTCATTGAATTTAAAAAATTACTGCTGGATGCGGAAATCAGTGTGCCAAAATTTAGCCGGCTGATTAAAGTAAACGAAAAAAATATTCAGTCTTATAAAAAGAAAGGCAAGGTTCCTAACACCATCGCGGTGATTGCAACCTGCTTTGCCGCCATGCACAAGGCTGATATTGATTACAGACGCACGATCGAAGAACTTGGACTGGAACAGAAAACAAAAAAAGGCGCCGGCTTCGGGCATAAGAAAAAAAACCTTAAAGAACCTGCAGCAGATCAAGAGAAATAGTTTGGTATGCATACGATAGCTCTAATTAATGAGAGCTTATCCGCATTAATATTATTCTGTCATTGAACTGTCATATTACCCTGATATTTTCCAGTGTGTTATCTCAAACATTCGGACAATGACATGCAGGACCCCGTTCAAGAACTCGTTCAGATCATAGAAAAGCAACAACTCACCTCTCTGTTTCAACCCATAGTCTCTACCCGCGAGCGCACGATTTATGCGTATGAAGCCTTGATTCGCGGTCCTTCAGACAGTCAACTGCATAACCCTGTCAGCCTGTTCAGCCTGGCCGACCAACACAACCTGTCGCCTGAGCTTGACCACACCTGCCGAAAAAACAATATCGAACAATTTTCCAAACTCCCCTTTGATGGCAAGTTATTTTTGAATATCAATCCTTTGGTGTTAATGGATAAACGACTCAGTCAGGGTAGAACCCTGACCTACCTGGAACAAGCCGGTATCGCGCCATCCCGTGTGGTGATTGAACTGACCGAATACCATCCGTTTCATGACTTTAATCTGATTCGAGATGCCTTGCTGCATTATCGAAAGATGGGGTTTGAGATTGCGTTAGATGATTTAGGCACGGGCTATTCAGGTCTTCAGGTATGGACTGAATTACTCCCCGATTATGTCAAAATCGATCGCCATTTTATTCAGGATATTGATAAAGACCCCGTAAAGCGCAATTTTGTCCGCTCTATTCAAAACATGGCACAAGCCACCAATTGCCGTGTTATTGCTGAAGGCATAGAAACAAAAGAAGAATTTCAGGTCATGGATGAACTGGGCGTATGTTTCTTGCAAGGCTATTTTCTGGCACGCCCCGCCAAAACACCGCCAACAAAAATTGCCGATGATCTATTCCCCAATAAAAAAACCAATAACGCCAAAATACCTGAACTGCATACCGGCCCACGCATTGATAGCATCATGCAAAAGCTGGAAGCCATTTCACCATACACGACCAACATAGAGGTACTGGATTTATTGCAGAAAAACAGCGACCTGTCCGTTTTGCCTCTGGTTGAAAATGGTATACCCAAAGGTCTGATTTATAGAGATAGGTTTTTGAGCAAACTGTTTGCCTCCCGCTATGGAGTAGATCTCTACGGCCGCCACACGGTGGACCAGTTCATCGACACCCCGCCCATCATCGTCGATCGTTTTGAGACGACCGAGGCAGTCAGCCAGCAAATTACAGAACTGCAACATGACAGCCACAGTGCCTTCGTGGTGACTGAAAACGGCCTATATTGCGGTGTTGCAACTGTCATGGCTCTATTGCAAGTCATCACCACCCAACAAATCAAAAATGCACAGCATGCCAACCCGCTCACCCTGCTGCCGGGCATTACGCCAATTAACCAAATGATTGACAATATGCTGCGTGAAAAACAACACTTCACCCTGGCCTATTTTGATCTCGATAATTTCAAACCCTTTAATGATATTTACAGTTTCGCCAAGGGTGACGAAGCGATTAAACTTGTCGCACAAACCCTGGTCGCCGCCCGAGACAATGAAAACGATATTGTCGGCCATATCGGTGGCGATGATTTTGTGATGATTTTCACGTCACAAAACTGGGAAAGCCGTTGTCAGAAAATCCTGGCTGATTTTGACCGTCAGGCCAAACTGTTTTATACACCAGAGCATCAAAAAGCGGGCGGAATAAAAGCCACCGACCGCACAGGAAAACCTTGTTTTTTTCCCTTGCTCAGCCTGTCCATCGGCATTGTTACCGCTGAAGCCATGTTTGGCTGCACATCACATCTTGAATTAGCTGATTTACTGGCCGAAGCCAAACATCAGGCCAAAAAGATAAAAGGAAGTGGTTATTTTGTGAATCGGCGTCATGCTCAATTGAACCAATTAAACGCAATAACTGAGGAAGGCATGCCCCACTAAAAAGAGCCCCTCACAGGTGGTTTAGCCTCGTAAAACATTACAAAAATTGACGACTCAACCAACTGTATACGCGCTTTATCAATAAAACCTCAGCATGCTGCCAGGCGTGTCCGGCATCCGGTATTACAATCTGTCGAAAATCGCCGTTATCGCGCCCGGCTAAACGTCGTTTTCGTGCGCTCAGGCGGGTTGTAAGCCAATCATTTTCCGCATAAATATCCAGCACGGGCATGCTTAATCCAGACAATTGCGCTATAACATTCTGTTGTTTTTGTTTATCAGCCGGCACAAACATACTGATGAGAACGAGAGCCTTTATCCCATTATTCTGGACCGCATAGGCCAAGGCTTCGCGTGCACCCAAACCATAACCGACCAGCACGATGTTTTCGATTTGATGTTGTCGCAAATAATTTACTGCAACATTGATCCGCGCCAGCGTTTCTGCTCTCAGGCTTTGGTAATCAGCTACCGGCGCCCCTTCTTCAAGAATCGGTAGTTGCAAAGACAGGCTGGCCCAGCGATGAGCCGGCAATTCTGTTCTTAACCGATGTATCAGCGGAAACTGATCGGGATAGCCGCCCTGGTCATGCAAAATAATCGCGGTCCCTAAATTTTTGGCTTGTGTCGTTTGGGTGTACAGGGCAAGAAACTTACGATCTTTGTGCTTGAGCCAAACGATGTCACCTGTTTTCAGGGTTTGCTGCACCAATTCAGCATAGTGCTGTTCCCGCCTGACATCACTGGCCTGAACCTGTAATGCATACACAAATAAAATCAAAAACAAGCGTATCTTCATTGTTTTTGAGAATGGCTGTAAAAATCGCTGTCTCGATAGAGTTCATGAATATGACGTAATATCACCATGATGACTGCAGCCACAGGAAGTGCCAGTAACACACCCATAAAACCAAACAACTGACCACCTGCCAGAATCGCGAAAATAACAGCGACAGGATGCAAGCCGACCTGATCGCCCACTAACACAGGCGTCAGCACGGTGCTTTCAAGCGCCTGCCCCACGGCAAAAACGGCCATAACCGGAATCAGGTAGATGACATCCTGAAATTGAACAATGGCGGCCAGACAGGCCAATACAATACCCGTAATAGCGCCCAAATAAGGTACGAAACTGATCATACCGGATACTATTCCAATCAACAGGGCTAATTCCAGCCCGGTCATGGCCAGGCCGATGGAATAAATCACGCCCAAGGCCAGCATGACGTAGAATTGTCCGCGAAAAAATGCCGCCAGAACGCGGTCGGAGTCCCGCGCCAGTTTAACGATGGTCGACACATATCGGCGAGGAATTAAATCATGTATTTCAGCGACCAGAATATCCCAATCGCGTAATAGATAGAAGGTAATCACCGGAATCAGGAAAATATTCATCAGCCATTGAGCAACCACCGCGCTGGATTGTGAAACCGAGCCGATGACCTCGCCGAGAATACCGCCGGCTTTTTGCCAATGCTGTTTAAGCACTTCAACCAATTCGCGGCTATGAAAAGGCTTAATCTCCATATCTAAAGCCTGCTGAATCCACGGTAACAGCGTTTGGTTGAGCCATTGAATATAATTGGGTAATTTGCCGAAAAACAAACTGACCTGTGACTCCAGGCCCGGAATAATAATCAGCAACACGATTATCAATGACAAAATGATAATCAGAAATACCAGAATAACGGCTAATGTCCGTCCCAGACGCCAGTTTTTGATATGAATCATTTCCAGGCGATCGACCAGCGGGTCGCCCAGATAAGCCAGGATTGCGGAAATGACAAAGGGCAACAAAACCGGCGTGAGTAATGAAATCAGCCCAAACACCAGTAATGTGATAACCAGAACGAGCCATTTTTGTGAATCTGTCATAACGCTAAAATAAAAACACCCGGCTGAACCGGGTGCTGTATAAGGAGAAGTTAATGTTGAGCCAGATACCAGCCTGCCGCCGTCGCACTAACCAGCCCCAGCAAGATTGCAATAATCCATAACCATTTGTGGTTGATGCCTTTTTCTTCAACATTCGCCACCCCTTCAATACGGGCATTGATGGCTTTACGCTTGCCATCGGCGTCCTCTTTAACCTGATAATAAATAGTATCACCCCGGAATGGACGTCTGGCCATGCCTGTTAATGCCGTAATATGAATAAATACATCCTGACTGCCATCATCCGGTTTGATAAACCCAAACCCTCTGTCATCTTTCCAGGTTTTTAAAAAACCTTTACTCTCTTGTCTTACCATTTAGTTACCTCTATTGTTCCAAAATACCTGAAAAATCGCACTATACATAGATCCGGAAACACCGGCCTGTTGTCTTTTTTTCAGATTCACTAAACGCTTAAGCTCTTCCCTGCCCCATCATTCCTTTTTAAACGCCTGGATCCTGATGGTAGATCCATTCTTTGATCGGTTGACTACCGACCAAGTGTTAGGTAATTCTATCCAGTTTTGTCTCGTCAATATCATAATACCAAATGCTATCGGGCTGCACACAAATCAGTGGTCAGAATATTTACAAGCGCCAAAACTGCTCGCACGCGCGCGTTTGACGCTTAGGGATGAGTATTCAATATCCCCCAGCGATTTATCTTTGGGTTTTAGAAGGATAGCGCAATCAAGCGAACAACCGCAGAACTGAGGGATACAAAAAACACGATTTGATTGTGAAATGGGCTGAAAATGTCTTCACCCGGTTTTCCACGCCATCAACGGCTGGAGAGAATCGTTCAGACACCAAAATTTCGGCTTGAAGAACGCCTTGCCAACGCAGCAACTTGTGCGACACACAGCGCAGTGATTGCCACCAGTGGGTTTCGGGGGCATCCATGTTTTACCAACCTGAAAGGTTTTATTATAACCTGGTAAAACAATTGGATAAATGTGCAACAGGCAGAATGGGACCATTCTGCCTGTTCAATAAGCGCTTATACTTTTTTGTCGATAATAGCTTTATCGTCAATCACCAACTTGGATACGCCACCTACTTTCAGGTGTAAAACACAGGTTGCTTTTTTAAAGTTATCACCCGGTTCACCATCCCATTCCATCATGACATAGGTTGCTTTATCGGTATCGGTACGGGTTGGGAAATAAACCTGGCTTCCTGTGTATTTCTTAATCAACGCCGGACATTTTTTATTCGCCATACCCTGCATGGAGGCCAATGCGCGAATCATGGAAGCGGCTTCTTTGTCCTCGGTCGTCTGCTCTTTATTTGCCCCCACCAATAAAAAGGCAATGACAAAAAAAACGACGATTGCCGCAATCATTTGCTGTGTTTTATTCATTATATTCTCCTCTGTTTTTATGACTTAAACGCAGTTCATGTCGTTTTCTTACGACAGCCACGAATCATTTCACCGCGTTTGCGCCAGCTATTATGCACCAGTATTAACGAAAGGTAATTAACTTTTTCATCCTTCCATCAGGTATTGTCAGTCTGACAATAGCGAACCACACAATTACGTCCCTGTTTTTTAGCTTGATACAGCGCGGTATCGGCATAATGAACAGTTTGGTCGATAGACATTTGGCTTTCCGCCTTATCCATCGAATAGCATTCTGGATCCAGACAAAACACGCCGATACTGACGGAAACCGATAACGGTGGATTGGTAATGTCCAATTTCAGGCCAGCAATTTTTTTGCGAATACGTGTGGCAAATTGAATACCATTCTCACACGAGGTATTGGTAAAAATAACGACAAATTCCTCACCGCCGAAACGCACCAAAATATCACATTCGCGAACTTCTTTCTGTAACGTATCGGCAACAGCAATCAGCACATCATCACCTACCGCATGGCCATAGGTATCATTGATTTTTTTAAAATGATCCAGGTCAAGCAGCAATAGGCACATCGGCTCATGGTAACGATAGAATCGTGCCAGGACGACCGAGGCATGATTATAGAAATGGCGCCGATTGAATAATCCGGTCAACTCATCTTTTACCGAAATATTTTGATAATGCTCTTTTAAGCGCTTGATATCATCATAAGACTGTTGCAATTTTGCGGTTCTTGCGACAATTTCCGTTTCCATTTTATGAAACAGGCGAAAATTACTGATCATCTGCCCTAAAATATTTTTATAGATTTCCAACAACCGAATATGCCATTCGGTAAAGAAATATGGCTCGGGATGCGAAACATTCAATACGCCGACCAACTCTAAATTACCGGCAAAAACTGGCACACTGATAATCGAGCCAGGTAATTTTTGTCCTGTCTCACTCACTTCTCGTTTCAAGCGTTCATCGGTTTGGCTATTATGACAATGTTGTAAAGCTCTCGTTTGGGCCGCCAGACCAATCAGCCCTTCACCGATCTTGAACTCTTGCGGCGTTGCAAAAAATTCTACATCATCCATCGCTTCCAAATAACTCAACCCGGCGACATTAACCAATCGATCGTTATCGACCAGCTTAAAGAAGGAACAGCGCTCCATATCCTGGTTATACACCAGTGTACTAAGGGCTTTTTTGATCAAGACTTCTTCATCAGAGTCCAGGCAACTGAGTTCAGATAATTGTTTAACGGCAGATAAAACATCCAATAAATCAACAAAAACATTTTCTAAATGATCATGTGCTAATTTTTCGGCTGCCTTATTATCTGTCATGACGCTATCCCATAATAATAGCTGCTAATTCCTGAATCTCGGCCTTGCGCATTTCGATGTCTTGTAAAACCTCAGAAAAAGACTGCTCTGTCCAGGAAAACCGCTCAAGCTCCTGGCTATAGGGGGTTAAATCCTCAATCTCGCCAGCAAATAGCCGTTGGGTTAATTTTCGCCCCAAACGCAACAAAAGCACCAACATAGCCTCTTCTGTTTCAGCGGCATCAGAGGCTAAATATTTTAAGGGTTCAGAATACATTTCCGGCAAATGCCAGCTACACAGTAACAAATAACCTAATCCATGATAGTTCATGCCAAATCGCAGCTTAATCTGTTCATTGATGCAATCCAGGTTTTTTTCACAGGTCGAAAAAACCGCATTCATTTCTTCCGGCCAAACAAACACGGCCGCCAAAATACCGATCTCCGTCATCAGAGCTGTACTATAAACCCGTGTTGCCGACAAACTTTCATCAGGGCTCTTCGACGCCAATTTTTGCGCTAAAAAAGCCTGCGTCAGAATGAAATTCCAATAAAATTCCGTATCAAATTCAGGACATGCCTTGGTATCAAATTCAATATTTAACGCAATACTCAACGCCAGGCTTTTAACCAGATTTAAACCCAGCACTTGAATAATCGCAACCTTTAAATCCGTAATCGGCGTTGTCCAACCAAAATAAGAGGAATTGGCCAACCCCAATAATCGTGCCACCAAAACCGGGCAAGAAGACAAAACGGCTACGAGTTCATCGACATCAACATCTGGATTATTCACCGTATTGATGATACGAATATTATTTTTAGAGAGTAGCGGTAAATTTTTTATCGCCATGATCAGAGATTGGCGATCGGAAGTTGTTGTCACATGTGCCTCTCAATGCGTTATCTTTAAAAGAACATTCAAACGCCTGAACATATCTTGCGTCATACTATCTCTACAGATCATCAGCCTTTTGCTGTCGTGTTCAACGCATAACGTCATAATAACAAAAAAAGGCGGAAGTCGGGTGATCTTTTTTATCAGCACCGGTTTGCTGGTTTTTCCATCCAGACTCAAAAA
Organism: uncultured Methylococcaceae bacterium; assembly: GCA_913056195.1. Taxonomy (GTDB): domain Bacteria; phylum Pseudomonadota; class Gammaproteobacteria; order Methylococcales; family Methylomonadaceae; genus Methylomarinum. The sequence continues at coordinate 68,828 of CAJXMF010000006.1, forward strand.
CCAGCCTTTATCATCGCGAAAATATAAAAAGCAGGCGCTTTTAGTATAACCGCTACGCTGAAAAATTAAACTCATCAGGACGAAAATCAATAGCACAGCGCTTATTTCTCCGGCCAATTGCGCCTGCCAACACGCTATTGCGGCTAATAAATGAACACCATACAGGGTATTTCCTAGCCATTTTGAATGACCTATTTTAAAAACAGCCGGAGTCGTAATAGATCTTTTCATAACTTTCCCGCCGGTTTCTCATGCCCGAAACGCTACGATATAATGACCACTCTTATCATACTGAATGGTTCATTGATGAATAAAGATTGGCTTGATTACATAAAAACCCAAGGGGCAAAACCGATACAGACAGACACCGGCTTAACCCTGGATTTTCCTGATTCGGATATTTGCAACGGTTGCAACGTTGACAAAACCTGCCTTTATGCAGTGACTCATCTGGATATTATCGAAGCTAAGGGCATTGATGCCGCCACTTTTTTGCAAGGACAACTGACCTGCGACATAAACGATATTTCATCGAGCCAAAGCCGTTTTGCTGCTTTTTGCAACCCAAAAGGCCGCGTCATCAGCCCAATATTGGTTTTACGCGCGACCGGCCAGGATAACGCCTTTTATTTACTGGTGCCTAAGACATTGACCGAAAACGTCATACAACGCCTGTCGATGTATATTTTACGCGCCGATGTCAGCCTGACGCTGCGTTCTGATACGTATTGCCTGACCGGATTGAGTCTACCCGAACCCTCCACACTGTCAATCCCCTTACCTGAAAAACATTTTGAAACCTCTCATCACAACACTCTGAGTGTTATTCGTCTGCCAAACCATAAACTGCGTTATCTGATCATCGGCAACACAGAAGCCAGCATTGATTTTTGGAACGCTTGTTCAAATACACCTAACAACCGTGCTTCATCAGCCCTGTGGCGTTATCTTGATTTATCTGCAGGTCTCCCGTGGTTTGAAGCGGATCAATCTGAGCAGTATATTCCACAAATGTTAAATATTGATAAATTAGGTGGCATCAGCTTCAATAAAGGCTGTTATACCGGACAAGAAATTGTGGCCCGAACCCATTACCTGGGGAAAAACAAACGTGAAATGTTTCTGGCAGAATGTCATAAACCTGCTAGTCTTAAAGCAGGATTAGCGGTACGCGATAAAAACAAACCGGATTTAAGCGGAAAAGTTTTAACGTGGCAGGCCCTGAACGACAAAGCACGCCTGCTATTGGTCATATCATGCGAGCCCAGTCCATCAGATACATTGGTTTTAGAGGCGGAACCCTCGGAAAATCTCACTATTATTCCATTTGAATAACAAAAAAGACACCGTCATGCAATTCAGATCTGTCCAAGATTTTCTTAGTCATGTTCAAGCCGAACTGGATGCCAAACGACTCATTTTACCGACCCTGCCAGATATCGCCATAAAAGTCAGAGATGCTGTCTCGCAAGGTGACATTACAGCGCATGAACTGGCTAAAATGATCGTGACCGACGCCGCGCTGTCCGCTCGCTTGATACAGGTGGCTAACAGCCCGCTGTATCGAGGCACCAAAGAAATCACCTCCATTCAAATGGCCATTACCCGGTTGGGAAATACGACCATCCGATCCTTGGTCACCAGCCTGGTCATGCAACAAATGTTTACGCCAACCTCAGAATTACTGGAGCAGTATTTTCGTAAAAGCTGGGAAGAAAGTATCAATGTCTCTGCAATCAGCCGTGCGCTCTGTGCTATGACGCCCCATCTCAACCCCGATGAAGCGATGCTGGGCGGCTTAATCCATCAGATTGGCAAACTGCCCATTTTATCGCTGGTTGAAGACATTCCAGAATTCAGAGACAGCCCTTCACGCCTGGAAAAATTGCTGGAAAAAGCACATGCCCCGATCGGCAAAATCATCATGCAGAACTGGGATTTTCCTGAAAATCTAAAATCTGTAGCCTATGAATATATTAATTTTCAACGTAACTCAGGCCATAAAGCCGATTATGTCGACGTGGTCCAGGTTGCTTTTTTACAAAGCATTGCCGGCACAGATCACCCGGCCTGTCGAATTGACTGGAATTCGGTTCCAGCCTTTGAAAAGCTGGGCTTGCTAGCCGATGCTGAAATTCTGGAAATCGAAGGCGTTGCCGAAGAAATCGAGATCACCCAGGCCATGCTGTCATAAACGAATAGCGGTCGGTATTTATTTCCAGCGCCCTTATCGTATAATCGCTTTGATTTATACTTCTTGAAACCGGATAACTGACCATGATTGATCCTAAAGCCGCTCGTCGATTTCGCCGTTTAGGTCTGCTGACCATTTTCGCCGTTTATTTTCTGATTCTGGTCGGCGGCATTGTCCGGGCTTCCGGTGCCGGCATGGGCTGTCCTGATTGGCCAACCTGTTTCGGTCAATGGGTGCCGCCTACAGACGAATCGCAACTCCCGCGTGATTACCAACAAATCTACGCTGATCGCGGTTATCAAAACACCACATTCAATCCGGTCAAAACCTGGACAGAATATCTGAATCGATTGACCGGAGCGAGCATTGGCTTTCTGATTTTTCTGACCGCATGGTCCTCCAGAATCTATCTGAAGTCTGACAAAACCCTATTCTATTTATGTCTGAGCCTGTTCTTTCTGGTCGGTTTTCAGGGCTGGCTCGGATCGGCTGTGGTGGCCAGCAATCTCAAGCCCTTCATGATTACCTTGCACATGTTGTTGGCATTACTGATTGTTGCATTATTGATTTACGCGATTGCGCGATCGCAAAAAGCCCAGCTGGCACAGTTGGAAACAGGTCAGTTATCCTCCGGCATATTGACGCTGTTAATTGTTGTCATGAGCTTGACGCTGATTCAAATTGCCTTGGGAACACAGGTCAGAGAAGCGGTCGACTTTCTGGCCCATCATAGCCAAACGACAAACCGCTACGAATGGCGTGAACAACTCCCGGCGATCTTTTATATTCATCGCGTTTTTTCCATGCTGATCCTGTTTATAAATCTTCTGATCAGCTGGAAAATCTATCAGGCTGTCCCCCATAACAATCTTCTGAAAATACTCAGCATAAGCCTGTCGGCCCTGGTCATCGTTGCCATTTTGGCCGGCATCACGCTGGATCGTTTTGGCATCCCACCTGTTGTCCAACCGATCCATTTGCTAGTCGCCAATTTAATTTTCGGCAATCAGTTTTTTCTGTACATCGCATCGAAATATACGCTAAAGAAAGCAGAGCCGGAAAAGCGATAACGTCGACTTGATATTTTTCAGAAAACCACCCTGCAAAAATAAAAACTTCGACTAAAATTACAGTATACACCCGCCCTGTCGGGCATATCATTAAAAGAGGTTTGTTGTGGATATTGCATCCTTAGTTGGCTTTTTACTGGGTATTGGTATTATCGTCGCCGCCATTGCAACCGGCGGCGATGTCATGCTGTTTGTTAATATGCCTTCTTTGCTGATTGTTATCGGCGGTACATTTGGTGTCACCCTGATGCGGGTTCCATTATCCGATTTTTTACGTTCATTTGGCATTCTGGGCAAGGCTTTTTTCAACAAAAACCAGGACCCTAATGAGCTTATTGAAGAAGCGGTTCGCCTGGCTGACGTTGCCCGTAAGAATGGCTTGCTGGCGCTTGAAGGTGAAGAAATCTCCGATCCTTTCATGAAAAAAGGCATCACTCTCTGCGTGGACGGTCACGAACCCGCTTTCGTCAAAAGTATGCTGCAAAAAGAAATTGACCAAATGGTTGCGCGTAATGAAACCGGCCAGGATATGTGGAAAGGGGTCGGCGATCTGGCACCCGCAATGGGCATGATCGGCACCTTGGTCGGCCTGGTACAAATGCTGGCTAATATGTCCGACCCGGCCAGTATCGGTCCTGCGATGGCGGTTGCCTTGTTGACGACATTATATGGCGCGATGGTGGCAAACTGCTTCGCCTTGCCGATGGTTGATAAACTCGCCTACGTTTTACTCTATGAACGAACCAATAAGGAACTGGTCTTAGATACTATTTCCGGTATTCAGGAAGGCATGAACCCAAAAGTGCTGGAAGCCTTGTTGAACGCCTATATCTCTGAGAAAAAACGCAAATCTGATGATGGGGAATAAGTAGATGGCTGATGATTGTCCCAAATGCCCGCCCGTTGGTGCACCATTATGGTTAGCGACATTTGCTGACCTGATGTCTTTGTTGATGTGTTTTTTCGTACTGCTGCTATCGTTTGCCACCATGGACGCCAATAAATTCAAAAAAATGGCCGAATCCATGGAAACTGCATTTGGAGTTCAACGCGATATTCCAGCCACAGAAGTCCCCATGGGGACCAGTATTATTGCTCAGCATTTTTCCCCGGCTCAAACAACCCCGAGCGTCCTGGAAGAAGTCAAACAATCGACTAACCAACAAAGTACGCAGCTGGATGTCAGCATTGATGATGTTGAGAAAATCAAACAAAAAATCATGCAGCAAAAAAAGGATGAAATTCAACAGCAGGCTGAAGCTATCAAAGCTTCCTTGAAAAAAGAAATCAAGCAAGGACTGGTCACCGTTGAAACCGATGGCCTGCGTATTATTATTCGCATTAACGAGAAAGGCTCTTTTCCATCCGGAAGTGCTATATTAAAGGCGGGTTTTGATCCGGTGATGGATAAAATCACTGCAGCTGTCAAACGCGCCAAAGGCCGGGTCGTGATTGCAGGCCACACAGATAACATTCCAATGTCTAGCGACTTGTACCGCTCCAACTGGGAATTATCGGCATCAAGAGCCGTTACCGTTGCGCAATATATGCTGGCCAAAAAAGGCATGGATCCAAAGCGGATTGTGGTTGAAGGTCTGGCCGACACGCACCCCTTGGTGCCTAACAACAGCCCCGCAAACAGAGCCAAAAACCGTCGTGTCGAAATTATCATCCAACAGGATGATCCGACCCAGAAACTTGATAAAGAAAAAATAATTCAGCTTAAAGACAAATTATTACCTGATAAAGACACTTCCCGCACAAAATAACATGACTAACACTACACATGAACGACGTCGGTTTTTCCGGATAGAAGATACTATCAACTTATATTATCGAATTATCGATGAACAACAGCTGCAGCAATTAAGCCAGGTTTCCAATGATATTCTCAGCACCTGCTCTTTAACCTCGGCCCTGGATGTATTATCCCAGGAAGCCCGTGTTATTGCGCCGCGGGTTGAACGATCGGCGCCGGAAGTATTTGAATATTTAAAAATTCTGGACGACAAAATAGACCTGATCGCTCAGGCCATCATGCGGCAAAGCACAGATCTGACCGAGCATCACAGCCGCAATGCCAATCTAAGCGCTACGGGGATTGCCTTTGAGGCCGAGGAGACACTAGAGCCCGGCACATTACTGGAAGTAAAAATGATGCTGACTTCGTGCATGGCTGTCATCATCGCCTATGCCAAAGTCGTTTATTGTAAACCGCATGACAATCCCGATTATCCCTATTTCATCGGCGTCGATTATTTAAACCTTAAAGACGATGATCGGGAATTACTGATTAAACACGTGGTTAAGCGCCAAATGGAACAAATCCGCCAAATCAAGCATCCAGACAGCGAAAACCAGCCACCACAGCCTGAATAATCGCCTGTCATAGCGCCAATATTCAGAACCTCTCCCAATATCGCCTTCACCCTCCGGGAGAAGGCTGGAATGAGGGTATCAAATAGCAGGGTGATCAATATTTACGTCGCGGCAGTTTCATCGCTTTACGGAAACCGCCATCACCCGTTAGAATACCGCACCTTTTAAAAGATAACAGCATAGTGCAAAAGCATATCGCCTTGTCTTGCGCCTGAATGACATCACTTTTATCACCTTACGCTAACGAGCACTGATAGTTCAATGACAACACCTGAAGCCACAACACCTTCTAACTTTATTCGTCATATCATCGAAGCCGATCTTAAAGCCAATAAAAACAACGGCAAAGTCAAGACCCGGTTTCCCCCTGAGCCCAATGGCTTTTTGCATATTGGTCACGCCAAGTCAATCTGCCTGAACTTCACGCTCGCCGAAGAATACAATGGCAGTTGTAATCTACGCTTCGATGACACCAATCCCGAAAAAGAAAGCATCGAGTTCATGCAGGCTATCGAAAAAGATATCCTGTGGCTAGGGTTTCAGTGGCATGAAAAGCACCACGCCTCAGATTATTTTGAACAACTGTTTGATTATGCTGTTCAGTTAATCAAACAAGGCGATGCCTATGTCGATGATTTAACCCCTGAGCAGATTCGGGAATATCGAGGCACGTTGACCGAACCCGGCAAGGAAAGTCCGAACCGTAATCGTCCAATCGAAGAAAACCTGGATTTGTTCCAGCGGATGCGTGCCGGTGAATTTTCCGATGGCGCTTATCTTTTGCGTGCCAAAATTGATATGGCCTCTCCTAATATCAATATGCGCGATCCGGTACTGTATCGTATTCGCCGCGTGCATCATCAACGTACTGGCGACAAATGGTGCATCTATCCGATGTATGATTTTACCCATTGCCTTTCCGACGCCATTGAAGGCATTACCCATTCCATTTGCACCCTGGAATTTGAAGACCACAGACCCCTGTATGACTGGGTTCTGGATAAACTGAATACCCCTTGTCACCCGCAACAAATCGAGTTTGCCCGCTTGCAACTCGAATATACAGTGATGAGTAAACGCAAACTCAATCAACTGGTGACCGAAGGCCATGTCAGTGGCTGGGACGACCCACGTATGCCGACGCTGGCCGGTATGCGCCGTGCCGGCTTCACGCCCGCTTCGATTCGTGATTTTTGCGAACGCATTGGGGTCACCAAAAAAGATTCCTGGATAAAAATGGATGTCCTGGAAAGCTGCATTCGTGAAGACCTGAATGAAAATGCGCCAAGACGTATGGCCGTCTTGAAGCCGTTGCGTCTGGTCATCGAAAATTATCCCGATGATGCAGAAGAAATATACGACCTTTCCAATCATCCCCAAAAACCCGAGATGGGAACCCGTAAAGTTCCTTTCAGTAAAGTGCTCTATATTGAGCACGATGATTTTGCAGAAAACCCGCCCAAAAAATTCAAACGCCTGGTTGAAGGCGGCGAAGTTCGATTGCGCGGTGCCTATGTCATTAAATGTGAAAAGATAATAAAAGATGAAGCCGGCAACATCATCGAACTGCGTTGCAGCTATGACCCGGCCACATTAGGCAAAAACCCTGAAGGCCGCAAAGTTAAAGGCGTTATCCACTGGGTCTCGGCCAAACATGCAATTCCAGCCGAAATTCGTCTGTATGACCGGCTGTTTCGGCAACCTGACCCGGATGCTGAAACGCATTTTCTGGACGCATTGAACCCGGATTCACTACAAATACTGGAACATTGCCAGGTTGAAGCCAGTTTAACTAAAGCCGAAAAAGAAAGCCGTTATCAATTTGAACGAACCGGCTATTTTTGTGTCGATGCGGTCGATAGCAACGACCAAAAACTGGTTTTCAACCGCACAGTGACGCTGCGCGACACCTGGGCAAAATAAACCTTTAAACCGCTATGCCACTGGAAAACATTCTCCCGACATTAGCGCAACAAACCGGCCGCCGCCTGCAAAACAGCACACTCACAGCCATTGGTGGCGGCTGCATTAACCGTGCTTACCGTCTGCAAAATACCGATATTGACTGGTTTATCAAGATCAACAGCCCGTCTTTAAGCGCCATGTTTGAAGCCGAAGCCGCAGGCTTGAACGAAATGGCCACAGTCAAAGCCATTCGAGTTCCCGAGGTTATTTGTTATGGACAAACGGATCAACATAGTTACCTGGTGCTTGAATATATTCCGCTACACACATTAACCCCAAAAAGTGCCGCCTTAATGGGTGAACAACTCGCCGCCCTCCATCGCCCACAACAGCCTTACTTTGGCTGGCACATGGACAATACCATTGGCAGCACACCGCAACACAATACCCAACACAGTAACTGGCTTGCGTTCTGGCGCAGCCAACGGTTGCTAAAGCAACTGGAATTTGCACAACGCAACGGCTATCGCGGAAAACTGCAAAAACGCGGTGAATTACTGGCCGATAAACTAGCCGTTTTTTTTAGCGATTATTCACCGCACCCTGCCCTGTTGCATGGCGACCTGTGGGGTGGCAATGCCTCGGCCGATGATAACGACCGGCCGGTTATCTACGATCCTGCCTGTTATTATGGCGACCGGGAAGCCGATATGGCCATGACAGAATTATTCGGCGGCTTCGGCGCTGATTTTTACAGTGCCTACAATCAATCGCTGGCACTTGATGCCGGGTATCCAACCCGAAAAACGTTGTACAACCTTTACCACATCCTGAATCATCTCAACCTTTTTGGCGGCGGCTATTTACATCAGGCCGAATCAATGATTGAATCCTTACTGGCGCAATGTTAACTTAAACATTACGTCCAGACGACTTATATAGAGCGCGCTATCCGAGTTAACAGGTCAGGAGTGGATTTATGCAAAAATTTTCACATATCCGAGGTATTTTGTTTGATTTAGATGGCGTACTGTATATTGGAAATCAAGTTATCGATGGCGCCCGGGAAACCATTCAGAAAATTCGTCAGCGTGGTTTTATCTGTCGATTCATCACCAATACCAGCACCTTGTCTCGCCATAGCCTACAGCAAAAACTGACCCATTTGGGCTTTGATATTAGCGAATCGGAAATTCTAAGTGCCCCACAAGCAACGCTGGTCTATCTACAACAATTTAATGACCCCGTATGCCGGCTTTTATTGGCCGATGATGTTAAACAGGATTTTCAGCACCTTAAACAATCAGACCAACAAGCCGATTTCATCATCATTGGCGACATTGGTGAAAAATGGTCTTATTCTCTGCTGAACAGCGCGTTCAATCAGCTGATGGACGGCGCAAAATTGATTGCCATTCATAAAAACCGATACTGGCAAACCGAAACCGGCTTGAAGATGGATATTGGCGGATTCGTTACCGCCCTGGAATATGCCAGCGATCAACAAGCCATGCTCATCGGCAAACCCGCTACCGCTTTCTTTCATGCCGCATTGCACGATATGAAGCTTGCACCCGAACAGGTTGCCATCATCGGCGATGATATTGAGTCAGATATTGGCGGTGGGAAAAACGCCGGAATAAGCGGCATTTTAGTAAAAACAGGAAAATACAGGGCGCCGGCGGTTAAAAAAAGTAAAATTAAATCCGACCTCATTATCCCATCAATCGCCAACCTGCCGGATCACTTGCCATTAAAGGCCGGTGAAGATATTTAATATTCCCTAACGGCTTACATCAAATCATCGGTATACCAATAATTCCAACAAACATATAAACCATAAACCTGAGCCATGGAACAGTTACTTTATATCAATCTTACCGAACACAATCAGACCGGTTGCTCAATCCTTGATGAACAGCATCATGGCATCACGGCAACCATAAATTCCTTGTATTATTTTATTCAGAAAGGTTATGGCCTGGAGGCCTTAAAACCGACATTAAAAATCCTGAATGAATATCTCATGTTTCACATAAAAACAGAAGAAATGATTCTGGAAGACCACGGCCTCATTCTGGACGATAAGGAGAAACGGGCGCTCAACGATGAAATTAAAAAATTCCAACGCATAGCGCAGGAAGCAATTATGCACCGAGAGCCCAATTTATTACTTACGTTTTTGAAAAAATGGTGGAGCCATCATCAAAAGCGACACCGCGATGTTTGGAATGTCTATCTTGAGAAAAAATAGGCCTCAATTCACCTTGAGTAATTCAACCTCAAAAATCAACGTTGCATTCGGTGGAATAACCCGCCCTGCACCGCGTTTACCATAAGCAAGCTCGGCTGGAATATAAAATTTATAATGCCCGCCTTCCTGCATTAACTGCAAGCCTTCAGTCCAACCTTTTATCACTGCGTTCAATGGGAAAGTAGCCGGCTCTCCACGATCATAAGAGCTGTCAAACACAGTCCCATCCAATAGCATGCCCTTGTAATGCACCGTCACTTTATCGCTCGACAAAGGTTTCCTTCCGTCTCCTTGTTTAATCACCTCGTATTGCAACCCACTTGCCGTGGTTTTAACCCCTGCTTTTTTCGCATTTTCAGTCAAAAAAGCGGCGGCTTCCGCCTTATTTGCCCGATTTTCTTTGACTTTAAACTGAAGAAAAAACAAAAAACCGCCAATCAGAAGCACTAAAACCGCAATTATTTTAATATTCATTGAGACAATATCCAGGTTATTCGAAACACAATCCGTTATCCTAACTCAAAATAAGTTCTAAATCACCGCTTATACGCTATTCAAAACCCATCTCAACATATCCTTCTCCACTTGGGAGAAGACAGGAATGAGGGTATCAAATAGCAGGAGACTCTGAATATTGACTATAAGCCTCTCTTTCCCATCAGAAACATCCCGGTTTTATCGGCTATATCATACTCAAGCGCTCATGACATGAAGATAGCTTTAATCTGCTCAAGCTTCTGTTTTAATGTCGTTTCCTTAATCGTTTGTATTAACTCACTGACTTTAAAAGGATGATGACGCTCATAAGCAACGCCATGTTGTGGATCATCCGCCAGCCCAATTTCTCGCGCATGTTCGACAAAGCCCCGATTCTTCCAGAAAAAAGCGCCGGGCATGGTTGTCGGAATAACTGTGACAAAAAATAAGGAGCGGCTGAATAGCGCACTGGTCGACAAACTCATCGCTAAGACCAGCGTTAAAATCAGGGTCACTGCATCATTTCCTGAATACATCGCTAAATAAAAAGCCCTGAATTCAAGTAATAAGTGCATAACCCATTAAATTTTTCATGTCGATACCCGTT